>MGWZ01000098.1 GCA_001801175.1 Gallionellales bacterium RIFCSPLOWO2_02_FULL_57_47
TTTGTTTTTATGAATATTAAAAAGCTGTTTCTTGAGAGCTTGTCGAAGGCTTGGTTCATACAAATTGATTGTTAATAGCTCTAATCTGATCATGGTTCGACAGGCCCATCACGAACGGATTAGATCGACGTTTCCTCAACGAAAACCATAGGAAGATCAAGATGGGTATTTCAGGACGTATCGCAAAATATTTTCTCCACTCGCAGATGACACCGCTGCTGGCACTGGTTGCCGTGCTGCTGGGCGCGTTCGCGGTGCTGGTGACCCCCCGCGAGGAAGAGCCGCAGATCAACGTGACCATGGCGAATGTGCTGATCGCCTATCCGGGCGCATCCGCCAAAGATGTGGCGCAGACCGTGGCGACCCCCGCCGAGCAGGTGCTGTCGCAGATTGCCGGCGTAGACCATGTCTACTCGGTGTCGCAGCCGGGCATGGCGATCATCACCGTTCAGTTCAAGGTCGGAGAGGAGCATGTGCCTTCGCTGGTGAAGCTCTACGATGTCGTGCATTCCCACGCCGACTGGCTGCCGGCCACGCTGGGAGTTGCGCCGCCGATCATCAAGGCAAAAGGCATTGACGACGTGCCGGTTGTCGCGCTGACTCTGTGGCGCGAGCAGGAACTGGGCGGCGGCCTCGAATTGACCCAGATTGCGCATGCGATCGAGGCCGAGCTGAAGCGTGTGCTGGGCACGCGTGAAGTGAGCACGCTCGGGGCGACGCAACGCGTGGTGCGGGTGCTGCTCAATCCGGAAAGCCTGAACGCCTTCCAGCTTTCGATGCAGGATGTGCGCGCTGCCTTGCGCTCCGCCAACGTGTCGCAGAATGCGGGGAATCTGGTGCAGGACAATCGCGAAGTGCTGGTGCAAACCGGCAGCTTTCTGAGCAATGCCAATGAGGTAAGGCAGCTGGTCGTTGGCGTGGCGGACGGCAAGCCGGTATTCCTGCGCGACATTGCCGAGGTGCAGGACGGCGCGGACCAGCCGGGCAGTTATGTGTGGCTGGGAACCGGCCCCGCGGCGGAAGACAAACAGATCAGGGCCAGCGGCGAATTCACCGCGGTGACGATGGCGATCACCAAGAAGCCGGGAGCCAATGCGGTGGAGATTGCCGAACAATTGCTGGCGCGCGTGGAGCAGCTCAAGGGCAGCGTGATTCCGTCCGATGTGCAGGTCAGCACCACGCGCAACTACGGCGCAACGGCCAATGACAAGGCGATGAAGCTGATCCAGAAACTGTTCTTTGCGACCTTTGCCGTGGTCGCGCTGGTGTGGTTAGCGATGGGGCGGCGAGAGGCGCTGGTGGTCGGCGTCGCGGTGTTGTTGACGCTGGCGATAACCCTGTTCGCATCCTGGGCGTGGGGCTTCACGCTGAACCGCGTGTCGCTGTTCGCGCTGATTTTCTCCATCGGCATTCTGGTGGATGATGCGATTGTGGTGGTTGAAAATATCCACCGCCGCCGCGCGCTGGCCTCGCATCAGCCGCTATCGGAAATCATTCCCGAGGCTGTGGACGAAGTGGGCAGCCCCACGATACTGGCGACTTTCACGGTGATTGCCGCATTGCTGCCGATGGCTTTCGTCACCGGTTTGATGGGGCCGTACATGAGCCCGATCCCGATCAATGCCAGCATGGGGATGGTGATCTCGCTGGCGGTGGCGTTCGTCATCACCCCGTGGCTGGTGCTGCGTTTTGCCGGAGCGCATCACGAGGTGCTGACCGACGAGCGCGATACCGCGACCACACGCTTTTTTAACAAGCGCCTGGCTCCTTTCCTCAACGGCGAACATGGCAAGCCTGCGCGGCGCAAGCTGTGGTGGGGCATACTGGGCGGTCTGGTGCTGGCCGTGTCGCTGGGCGTGGTGAAGCTGGTGATCCTGAAAATGCTGCCCTTCGACAACAAGTCGGAGTTCCAGATCGTCGTGGATATGCCCACAGGTACGGCATTGGAACAGACCGGCGCGGTGTTGCGTGAAATCGGCGGTTATCTGGCGACCGTCCCGGAGGTGACCGACTACGAGGCCTACGCAGGCACGGCTGCGCCGATCAATTTCAACGGGCTGGTGCGCCAGTATTATTTGCGCAGCGCCGCCGAGCAGGGCGATATCCAGGTCAACCTGCGCGACAAGCATCATCGCAGCCGCAGCAGCCATGAGATCGCCACCGCCGCGCTGGAGCCGATGCAGAAAATCGCCGGTGCCTGGGGCGCGAAAGTGAAAATCGTCGAGGTGCCGCCCGGCCCGCCGGTGATGTCGCCGATCGTGGCGGAAATCTACGGGCCGGATTATGAGGACGCGCGCAAGGTGGCCGGCAAGGTGCGCGAGCAGTTCGGCAAGACCGACGATATCGTATCGATTGACGATAGTGTGACCGAGGAGGCGCCCAAACTGATGTTGCATGTTTTGCAAAGCAAGGCGGCGCTGCTGGGCGTTACCCCCAGCGATGTCGTGGATGTGATCGGCGTGGCCCTGTCCGGCCAGGACGTTGCATCATTGCACGATGCCAACGCGAAATATGCTCCGCCGTTGCGCATCGGCCTGCCAGCGGAACGGCGCAGCAACATCGATGAGGTGCTGAAGCTCAAGGTGCGCGCGCGCGACGGTGTGCTGGTTCCGCTTTCGGAACTGGTGCAGGTCATTCCGGTGCAACGCGATTATCCGATCTATCACAAGGACCTGCTGCCGGTCGTTTATGTGTTCGGCGACATGGCGGGCAAGCTCGACAGCCCGCTGTACGGCATGTTCGGCATCAACGGAAAAACCAGCGGCATGGAGCTGGAACAGGGCGGCAACCTGGAGAGCTATTACTTCAACCAGCCCGGCGATCCCTACGCCGGCTATGCGCTGAAGTGGGACGGGGAATGGCAGGTGACGTTCGAGACCTTCCGCGACATGGGCATCGCCTATGGAGTGGGCTTGCTGTTGATCTATCTGCTGGTGGTGGCGCAGTTCAAGTCCTACCTCGTGCCGCTGGTCATCATGGCGCCGATCCCGCTCACGATCATCGGCGTCATGCCGGGACATGCGCTGCTCGGTGCGCAATTCACCGCGACGTCGATGATAGGCATGATCGCATTGGCCGGAATCATCGTGCGCAATTCGATCCTGCTGGTGGACTTCGTCAACCTGCAATTGCGTGACGGAGTGGACGCACAACGCGCGGTGATTGCCGCAGCGGGCGCGCGCGCCAAGCCGATCATCCTGACCGGGCTGGCAGCGATGCTGGGCGCGCTGTTTATCCTGGACGACCCGATTTTCAATGGCCTGGCCATTTCCCTGATTTTCGGCATCCTCGTCTCCACGATGCTGACGCTGGTGGTGATTCCGGTGTTGTACTACGCAACCCTTTACAAAGGGCGCCTCTAAAAACCCACATTTCATCCCAACTGCTGTGTTACGTAAAAAATTTCTTGCTTACATATCATACATATGCGGCGCGGCGAAATTTTTTCCGCGCCTTGCATTTGGGCGAACTCTGAATTTTTAGAAGCACCCCAAAAAATCCAGTAAAATCCATCAACTTGAAAACAGGAGTTTCTCCATGAAAGCAGAACGCATAGTACGTATCGTCGCCGGTTTTTTCATCTTGTCGTCGCTGGCGCTGGGCGTGGAAGCCAGCCCGTTGTTCGTCAGCACTTACTTTCTGGGATTCACCGCCTTTGTGGGCCTGAACCTGTTCCAGAGCGGCTTCACCAGCATATGCCCGCTGAATAACATCCTCGCAAAATTCGGCACCAAAGCCGGTTCGTGCTGAAGAATATTCGGCAGCCGCTCCGGCTGGCAGAAATCAAACTGGCCCATATCAGCCTGGCCCTGGTCGGGCTGATGTGGGTCTTGCCTTTTCTGCACTATCGCCACAGGCTTCCGCTGACCACATTTGACCAGGAATGGTGGAGCGCGCTGCTCGGAGTGCTGGCTCTCACCCTTCTGCTCGCCCGCGATTTTTGGCAGCAGCCGGAAATCCCGCGCATCGTGCAACTGCCTGCAGCGCTGATCGCCGTAGTGTGGCTGCAGTGGAGTCTGGGCAAGATCGCCTATTTCGATCAGGCCCTGCTGTATGTCCTGTACCTGCTGTTTGCGGCATTGTTGATGATGCTCGGCGCCAGATTGCGCGACTGCTTCGGTGTCGCAAGACTGGCTCAGGTGCTGGCAATTTTCCTGCTGATCGGCGCAGAACTCAGCGCGCTGAGCGGTGTGCTGCAGCATTACCGCTGGCATACGTGGCTGGATAAGGTAATCGTCACCAAAGTTTCTTCCGGTGTGTACGGCAATATCGCTCAAACCAACCACTTTGCCAATTACATCGCACTGGGGCTGGCCTCGCTAGGCCTGCTGTACCAGCAGCAGCGGCTTAAGGCGGGCTACGCGGCGGTGCTGGCCGTGCCGCTGCTGTACGTGATGGCCCTGAGCGGCTCGCGCAGTTCCTGGCTGTATCTGCTGATGATGAGCGGGCTGGCATGGTGGTGGGCGCGCCGCGATGCCGCGCAGCGGCCATTGTTGCGCTATAGCCTGCTGCTGCTCGCCGGATTTGGCGCGATGAATGTGATCGCGCAGATATCGCTTATGACCAGCGTGAGCAGCGGCAGTGTCAGTACCGTGCAGAGATTGTTTGATGAAAGTGCAACGGGCGGCATCCGCCTGTATCTGTGGCGCGAAGCAGGGCTGATGTTTGCCCGGTCACCGTGGCTGGGGGTGGGGTTCGGGCAATTTGCGTGGCATCATTTTCAACTGCTGCCGGTATTGCAGCAGGGCAACATCACGGGTCTTTACAACAACGCGCACAACTTGATTTTCCAGCTGGCTGCCGAAACAGGCATCGCCGGATTGCTGGCGTTATTTGGCTCGATGGGCTTCTGGTTAACCGGCCTGCGCCAGAGGGATGCGAGCGCCAATCGAGCAGGCTCGGTGGAACATGGCCAGCTACGCGCAACACGGGACGCGGCGCATTGGTGGGGTTATGCGGTACTGGGTGTCCTTGCCATTCACAGCATGCTCGAATATCCGCTGTGGTACACCTATTTTGTCGCGATTGCGGCGATTCTGCTGGGCGCGCTGGACGAGACCCGCTACAGTCTGAAATTGCGCACCAACGGGCGCCTGGCCGTGGCGGCGATCCTGTTATTGGGCCTGGTGACGCTGGCGCAATTGCACAATGGCTATCGCGTTTTGCAGCAGACGCTGGCTATATATCCGGAATCAAGGGACGATCATGCTGCGCTGGCGCGCATCCGCGACGGACTGCTTGCGGTGCATCGCGGCTCGCTGCTGTCGCCTAATGCGGAGCTTCCCCTGAGTGGCCAGATTGTGGTGAACGGCGAACGTCTCAGGGAAAAACTGTCGCTGAACACCCGCGTGATGCGGTTCATGCCGATAGGCGCGGTGACGTATCGTCAGGCAATGCTGCTGGCGCAGGACGGCCAGCAGGAACAAGCCAGATCCATGCTGGAGCAGGCTATCTGGTCGTACCCGAACGGGTTTGCCGATGCGCGCCGGCAACTGGCCACACTGGCGGAGAAAGATTCCGAACATTTTTCAGCTCTGCTAGAATTCGCCCTCCAAAAAGAACAGGAGTACCGGCGTGCAGTTCATCATCAATAATATTCTCCCGATTTCCATTGCGTTGCTGAGCGGCGCGATGCTGTTCTGGTCTTTTTTCAACAACCGCATTCGCGGCATCAAGGAAGTGGATTGCACCGCAGCCTTGCAGCTGATCAACCATAAAAACGCGCTGGTGCTCGACGTGCGTGAAGATGGCGAATACCAGCTCGGGCATATCCTGAATTCCAGGCATATTCCCCTCGGCAAGCTCAACGAGCGTATCGGCGAACTGGAAAAATACAAGGAGCAGCCGATCGTGGTGGTGTGCCGCACCTCCAACCGTTCCGGGGTGGCTTGCGCGCAACTGGGCAAGCGCGGCTTTACCCAGGCCTATCTTCTGGCAGGCGGCGTAACGGCCTGGCAGAAGGCCAATTTGCCCCTGGAAAAATAATGGCAAAGGTGGTGATGTACTCCACCGCAGTCTGCCCGTATTGCGTCCGCGCCGAACAGTTGTTGCAGCGCAGGGGGGTGCGGGAGATTGAAAAGATCCGCGTCGATTTGCATCCGGAGTTGCGTGCGGTGATGATGGAAAAAACCGGACGCCGGACCGTGCCGCAAATATATATCGGCGATGAATATGTCGGCGGATATGACGATCTTGCAGCGCTCGATCGTACCGGTGAACTGGATAAACTTTTAGCAATTTAAACTCAGAGGAAAAAACATGACTGGCGCAGCTCAGGGAATCAATCAACCCGTATTCAACATAGAAAAAATCTATGTGAAGGACCTCTCGCTGGAGATCCCGCACGCGCCGCAGATTTTTCTGGAACATGAAAACCCGCAAATTGATGTGCAATTGAGCACCCAGACCGCAGCGCTTGAAGGTGACGTGTACGAAGTGCTGATCACCAACACGGTAACGGCCAAGGTCGGCGAAAAGGTGATGTTCCTGATCGAAGCCAAGCAGGCCGGCATCTTCCGCGTGAGCAACCTGCCCAAAGAAGACTTGGAGCCGGTTCTGGCGGTGATGTGCCCGAACATCCTGTTCCCGTATTTGCGCGAAGTCGTTTCCAGTGTTGCCGTGCGCGCCGGTTTTTCGCCGGTGATGCTGAATCCGGTCAACTTTGAAATGCTCTACCAGCAACACAAGCAGGAGCAGGCGCAGGCCGCGGCTGCCACTACCCACTGATGAAGCTGCTCAATCCATTGCGTTCGGCTGCCCTGTTTGTGCTGCTTTGTGGCGCGGGTGCAGTCCATGCGGTGGATTATGTGTCAGTCGGCGACAGCAGCGCGATACTCTACGACGCGCCCTCGATCAAGGCAAAAAAAATGTTCGTGGTAAATCGCTATATGCCCTTCGAGCAAGTTGTTACGCTGAACAGCTGGGTCAAGGTTCGCGACCGTTCCGGCGGGTTGTACTGGGTGGAAAAGCGCGCATTGAGCAGCAAGCGCTATGTGTTCGCGCTGCCGCCTTTGCTGAATGTGTACGCCGAGCCGGATTTTGGCGCGGCCCAATTGTTCAAGGTGCGCCAGCAAATAGCATTGGAGCACCTTGAATCGACCGGCACGGGCTGGATCAAGGTGCGTCATCAGGACGGAGAGGCTGGCTTTGTGCGCAGCACCGATGTGTGGGGGGGCTGATCAGATGACGGGAACCAGAGGACAGAAGACAGAGGACAGGGGACTGGCGTGTTGTTGCGGCTGCGCCGCGCCTTTATATCAACGTGCCGCGCAGCGGCACACAAAAATCTGTCCTCTGTCATCCGTCCTCTGTCTTCTGATATGAACATTACCGTCATCGGCGCGGGTGCCTGGGGAACCGCACTCGCCATCAGTCTGGCTGCCAGCCATCGCGTTACGCTGTGGGCACGCAATGCCGCGCAAATCGAGGAGATGCGCGCCTCGCGATGCAATCAACGTTATCTGCCAGATATTTTTCTGCCTGCCAATCTTGAGCTGAGTGAAGATTTTTCCGCCGCATTGGCGACTGCCGATCTGGCAATCATCGCCGTGCCAACCTCTGCCTTGCGTTCGACGCTGCAACAGATTGCCAGCCGCTTCCCTCTCTCTAACTCTCTCCCGCAAGCGGGAGAAAGGACAAACGAGAAAGGCATTGTAAAATTCCCGGGGGTGGTATGGGTATGCAAGGGTTTCGAGGCTGAGACCTCGCAATTGCCGCATCAGGTGGCCGCCGAAGTATTGCCTGAAGGTTTGCCTTGCGGCGTGTTGTCGGGGCCCAGTTTCGCGCTGGAAGTTGCGATTGGCTTGCCCACCGCCTTGACACTGGCTTCTGCCGATGAGGAGTTTGCCTGCAGGGCGGCACAGGCGCTCCACCATGCGCGCTTGCGTATCTATGCCAGCAGCGATGTGATCGGCGTGGAAGTGGGCGGCGCGGTAAAAAACGTGATGGCAATTGCTGCCGGAATTTCCGATGGCATGGGCCTGGGCCATAATGCGCGAGCCGCTTTGCTGACACGCGGCCTGGCCGAAATTACCCGGCTGGGTTTGAAGCTCGGCGGGCGTCCCGAAACGCTGGGCGGCTTGTCCGGAGCGGGCGATTTGATCCTCACCTGTACCGGTGATTTGTCGCGTAACCGGCAGGTTGGGCTGCTGTTGGCGCAGCAGCACGACTTAGAGGAGATATTGCGCAGGCTCGGCCACGTTGCCGAAGGCGTTTACACAGTTCGTGAAGTACATCTTCTTGCGCAACGCCTGGGCGTCGCAATGCCCATCAGTGAAGCGGTTTATCGCATTCTCTATGAACATGCTCCTGCCGCAGATATGGTCGCCGAATTATTGAACCGCACGCCGAACAAGGAATTCAACGGCCAGTAGCTATTCCATTTATCCATCAAATAGTGCATTTCGCAGGGTGCATTTCATGTACCAATTGCAATGGCGCATGAAATGCACGTGGTCATTGCCGTTTTGAAAGAGAAATGAAATTATTCCTTGCGGCGAAACACCAAGTCCCATACCCCATGCCCCAGGCGGATGCCGCGCTGCTCGAACTTGGTGAGCGGGCGATAAGCGGGGCGCGGCGCGTAATCCGCCGCGGTATTTTCCAGCAACGGCTCCGCACTTAACACCGCCAGCACCTGTTCGGCGTAATCCTGCCAGTCGGTGGCGACATGAATGTATCCGGCGGGTTTGAGTTTCTGCACCAGTTGCGCGACGAACGGCGCCTGGATCAGACGGCGCTTGTTGTGGCGCGCCTTGTGCCACGGGTCGGGAAAGAAAATATGCACACCGTCCAGCGTGGCATCGCCGATCATGTCGCGCAGCACTTCCACGGCATCGTGCTGGATGATGCGGATGTTGGATATCTGATGCAAATCGATCAGCTTGAGCAGGTTGCCCACCCCCGGCGTATGCACCTCCAGCGCCAGATAGTCATTTTCGGGATGGGCAAGCGCGATCGTTGCGGTGCTGTCGCCCATGCCGAAGCCGATCTCCAGTATCTTCGGCGCATCGCGCCCGAAGGCCTGATTAAGATTGAGCGGCTGTGTGGCGTAGGGGATGCCATAGCGCGGCAGCAGTGTTTCCACTGCGCGCTGCTGCGCGGGCGACACGCGGCCCTGGCGCAGCACGTAGCTGCGGATATGTCTTTTGCTGAAATCGGGGGTGTCGGGCATTCGATTAACCTAAGCCGGGCGAGCCGGAACCAAAAAAGGCAGTCATTGCGAGGAGCAAAGCGACATGGCAATCCAGATAATTTCATTAAAGGCATTTTTAATGGCTGGATTGCCGCGCTTCGCTCGCAATGACGTCCGCTGCAAGATTGCATTCTTGTCATTTTTTGACATCATTCAACTGGTTAGAGACTAATTAACGTGTCGAGCCGATGATCCCCGCCGTCGGCGAACTCGGGCTGGCGCTGTAAAGTTTCTTGGGCATGCGTCCGGCGAGATAAGCCTCGCGCCCGGCTTCCACGGCTTTCTTCATCGCGCCGGCCATCAGCACCGGATTATGTGCGGCGGCAATCGCGGTATTCATCAGCACGCCGCCGCAGCCCAGTTCCATCGCAATCGCGGCATCCGACGCGGTGCCGACCCCGGCGTCCACGATCACCGGCACCTGCACGCGCTCCATGATGAGTTGCAGGTTCCACGGGTTGAGGATACCCATGCCCGAGCCGATCAGCGAAGCCAGCGGCATGATCGCCACGCAGCCGATGTCTTCGAGCTGTTTGGCGACGATCGGGTCGTCAGAGGTGTACACCATCACCTGAAAGCCTTCCGCGACCAGCGTCTTTGCGGCGGCGATGGTTTCGATCACGTTCGGATACAGCGATTGCGGGTCGCCCAGCACTTCCAGCTTGACCAGGGTATGGCCGTCCAGCAGTTCGCGCGCCAGCCGCAGCGTGCGCACCGCGTCCTCGGCGGTGTAGCAGCCGGCGGTGTTGGGCAGCAGCGTGTATTTAGACGGGGGCAGGATTTCCAATAAACTGGGTTCGTTCGGGTTCTGGCCGATGTTGCTGCGGCGGATCGCGATCGTGATGATCTCCGCGCCGCTGGCTTCCACCGCCGCCCTGGTTTCGGCGAAATCCTTGTATTTGCCCGTGCCGACCAGCAGCCGGGATGAGTAGCTTTTTCCTGCGATGATTAACTTGTCGTTCATTCTTCAGCCCTGTCGTAATTGTAGGGTGCGTTCCACGCACCAGTGATGATGGTGCGTGGAACGCACCCTACGTGATAATTGTTGTTTTCAAAAAAATTGAATCAACCGCCGCCCACTGCGACGACCACTTCCAGCCTGTCTCCATCCGCCAATTGCTGCGCAGCGAAAGCGCTGCGCGGCACGATCTCACCGTTGCGTTCCAATGCGATGCGCTTGCCGGTGAAACCCAGCTCATCGATGAGTGAAGCGACACTGGTGGAGTCGGGAAGCTGGCGCGGTGCGCCGTTAATGTTGACGGTAATCACTTTCAATATGCCGATCAATTGCGGTAAAATGCAATGCTACCACGCGGGTGTAGTTCAATGGTAGAACGGCAGCTTCCCAAGCTGCATACGAGGGTTCGATCCCCTTCACCCGCTCCATTCCTGATATATCCATTCAAAAAATAATTCGGCTGCCAGCATTGCCGGTGGGTTCCCAGTTGCTGCATGGTTGCGTGGCGATGATTCATCAAGGAAGCGCTAATTAAGCCGTCATTGCGAGCGAAGCGTGGCAATCCAATATTTTGAAATAAAACGAACTTCTGGATTGCCACGCTTCGCTCGCAACGACGGTCTGGGTGAATAAATCAGCACTTCCATATAAAATTTCCTGGCTAACCTGAACCCGCTTACTTTAGAGCAACATCCGGCACTCCGGCGCGCTGATCGTGCTTCACGATGCGCGCGATGAACAGGATCGCCAGCACATTCGCCGTCATCGCCACGTACCCCACTTTTTCATACCCGACGATTTGCCCCGAGCTGTTCTGCGTGATGATGAAACCTGCCAGTGTGGTGGCCAGGCCCATCGCGAATGATTGCATCGTGGAGTTGAGCGACATGAAGGTGCCGCGCAGTTTCGGCTGGGCAGCCGAGGTAATGATGGCCATCGCCGGGATCATGCGTCCCGATACCAGGATGAAAAATGCCGTGGTGCACACCAGCCACAGCCATAACGGCACGACCCCGACCTGCGTTACCACGAACAACGGCAGCAGCGCTGCGGTGGCGACCATGCGATAGATTCTGACTTTGCCGCGCAGATCCGCCCAATGACCTATTCGGCGAGCGGTAAACAGCGTTGCCGCGCCGCCCGCAAGGTAAATGTAGGGAATGTCATGTTGTGAAATTCCCACGTTGCTTACCGCGTAAAGGGTGATGTAGGGAATCACCGTGAAGCCGGAAAAAATGATCAGTGCGGAAAGCAGCAAGGCTAGCAGGTGGTTGGCGTCGCGCAACACGGCAAACATCGCCGCAAAAGGGTGGGTGCGCTTATCGGTACTGATGTGCTGGCGCAGTTCCGGCAGGATGCGCAGGCCGACGATGACGAACAATATGGTCATCCCTGCAATCAGCATGAAGGGCGCGCGCCATCCAAAGTGATTGGCCAGCCACAACGACAGCGGCACGCCGGCAACGGTGGAAAGCGAAAATGCGGTCGCTACCACGCCGCTGGCACGCGCGCGGCGCTCGAACGGAATCACATCGCCGACTATGGTTTGCACCATCGCCCCCATGATGCCGCCGAACACGCCTGCCAGACCGCGCGCGACAAGCAGCGTGGCATAACTCGGGGCCAGGCCGCATGCCAGCGTCGCCAGGCCGAACATAACGAAGACGATCAGCAGCAGCCGTTTGCGTTCGAAGCGATCCACGAAGGTCGCGGCCAGCAATCCCGACAGGGCCGCGCTGAAGCTGTATGACGCGACCAGCAGGCCGAACTCATGGGTGCCCATGCCGAACGAGCTGATCAGGACAGGCCCGAGCGGCATCATGATCATGAAATCGAGAATGTGGCTGAACTGTATGCCCGCGAGAGTGAGCAGCAGATAGCTTTCGCGTTGCGGGGTGAGGGGCGGGTGCATTGAAAACATTTTAGCAGACGGAGACGGTCAATCGGGGGGATATAGAGTGCTAAAATCAGCACCTGATTTTTGAGCGTTACATCATGCCGCAACCATCCTTCATCCATCTCCGGCTGCACAGCGAATACTCCGTTTCGGATGGCATGGTGCGCGTGGGCGAGGCGGTTGCCGCCGCGCAGCGGGATGCGATGCCCGCGCTGGCATTGACCGACCTCAATAACTTCTTCGGGCTGATCAAATTTTATCAGGCGGCGCGCAGCGCGGGCATCAAACCCATCGCGGGGTGCGATGTGTACATCACCAACGATACTGATCGCGACCGCCCCTATCGCTTGCTGCTGCTGTGCCAATCCAGCGCGGGCTATTTGCTGTTGTGCCGGTTGCTGTCGCGCGCCTATCTGGAGAACCAGCATCGCGGCCGCGCCGAGTTGCGCCGCGAATGGTTTCATCAGGGAACGGATGGGCTGATCGCCTTGTCTGGCGCGCATCTCGGCGATGCCGGATGCGCGCTGTTGTCCGGCAATGCCGTGCAGGCAAAACAATACGCGCAGGAATGGGCGGCGTTGTTCAACAATCGCTATTACCTCGAAGTACAGCGTGCCGGATTTGCCGACGAAGAGCATTACCTCGATGCCGCCCTGCAACTTGCCGCCGAACTCGGCTTGCCGGTGGTCGCCACCCATCCGGTGCAATTCATTTCTGCCGATGATTTCAAGGCTCACGAGGCGCGCGTGTGTATCGCCGAAGGGTATGTGCTCAACGACAAACGCCGCGCCAGACAATTTACCGCACAGCAATATTTCAAGACACAAGCCGAAATGGCCGAACTGTTCGCCGACCTTCCCGAGGCGCTGCAAAACAGCGTGGAGATCGCGCGGCGCTGCAACCTTTCCCTGGTGCTGGGCAAGCCCCGCCTGCCTGACTTCCCGACGCCGAACGGGCAGGGGCTGGATGATTATTTGCGCGAGCAATCCGAGCTCGGTTTGCTGAAACGCATGAAGTCGCTCTATCCCGATGAGGCCGATCGCGCCGCCAGGCTGCCCGAGTACCTGGCGCGGCTGGTTTTCGAGAACGATACCATCATCAAGATGGGCTTCCCCGGCTACTTCCTGATCGTGGCCGACTTCATTCTCTGGGCAAAAAATAATGGGGTGCCGGTCGGACCGGGCCGCGGTTCCGGCGCGGGCTCGCTGGTGGCGTACAGCCTCGGCATCACCGATCTCGACCCGTTGCGCTACGAGTTGCTGTTCGAGCGGTTCCTGAATCCCGAGCGCGTCTCGATGCCCGACTTCGACGTGGACTTCTGCCAGGACGGGCGCGAGCGCGTCATCGAATATGTGAAGCAGAAATACGGCGCGGCCAGCGTGTCGCAGATCGCGACCTTCGGCACGATGGCTTCCAAGGCGGTGATCCGCGACGTCGGGCGCGTGATGGATTTCCCGTATGGATTGTGCGACAGCCTGTCCAAGGCGATTCCGCTCGAAGGCGTGAAGCCGGTGTCGCTGAAAAAAGCGCGCGAGATGGAGCCGGAGATCAACGCGATCGCCGAACGCGAAGAGGGCGTGCCGGAACTGCTGGAGCTGGCAGCGCGCCTCGAGGATTTGACGCGCAACGTCGGCATGCACGCCGGCGGCGTATTGATCGCGCCCGGCCAGCTCACCGATTTCTGCCCGCTGTATTGCGCCGACAGCAGCACCAGCGTGGTGAGCCAGTTCGACAAGGACGATGTCGAAGCCATCGGCCTGGTGAAGTTCGACTTTCTGGGCTTGCGCACGCTGACCATCCTGGATTGGGCGATGAAGCACGTGAGGAGACTGCAGAAGCATGAAGCAGGATCGGGGAACCAGGAAGCAGGATCGAGGAGCGAGGATCGAGGATCGAGTGAAAGGCAGGGCACGGGTTTAACTCAATCCACAATCCACAATCCTCAATCCTTTTCTTTAGAGACCATGCCGCTGGACGACCGTCCCACATACGATTTGCTGAAAGCGTGCAACACCACCGCCGTGTTCCAGCTGGAATCGCGCGGCATGAAGGATTTGATCAAGCGGCTGCAGCCGGACACCTTCGAGGACATCGTCGCGCTGGTCGCGCTGTTCCGCCCGGGGCCGCTGGAATCGGGCATGGTGGAAGACTTCATCAACCGCAAGCATGGCCGCGCCAAGGCGGATTATTTCCACCCCGAACTGGAGGTGTCGCTCAAGCCGACGTACGGCGTGATCGTGTATCAGGAACAGGTGATGCAGATATCGCAGATCATCGGAGGCTACACGCTGGGCGGCGCGGACATGCTGCGGCGCGCGATGGGCAAGAAGAATCCGGAGGAAATGGCAAAGCATCGCGACATCTTTGTCGGCGGGGCGGTGGCGCGCAACATCGACAAGAGCCTCGCCACGCACCTGTTCGACCTGATGGAGAAATTTGCCGGCTACGGCTTCAACAAGTCGCACTCGGCGGCTTATGCGCTGATCGCTTACCAGACCGCCTATCTCAAGGCGCATCACCCCGCGGCATTCATGGCGGCGACGCTGTCTGGCGACCTGGACAACACCGACAAGGTGCGCACCTTTTATGCCGACACGCTGCAACAGTACATCCGCGTGCTGCTGCCTGATGTGAACAGCTCCGGCTACGTGTTTTCCCCGGTAGACGAAAAAACCATCGCTTACGGATTGGGCGCGATCAAGGGAACCGGCGAGGCGGCCATCAACAGTATCGTCAAGGCGCGCGAGCAGGGTCCGTTTAAAGACCTGTTCGATTTCTGCCGGCGCGTGGACAAGCGCATCGTCAACCGGCGCACCGTCGAAGCGCTGATCCGCGCCGGTGCGTTTGACAGCATCAACGATCACCGCGCCAGCCTGATGGCCAGCGTGGATGCGGCTTTGGCGAGCGCCGACCAGCATGCGCGTTCGGCGAACCAGAACAGTCTGTTCGGCACTGACGAAGCCGATGCGGTGTTGATCGTGAAGACGGCGGACGTGCCGCGCTGGCGATTGCGCGAGCAACTGTCCAATGAGAAAGCAAGCCTGGGGATTTATCTGGGCGGACATCCGTTCCAGGAATTCGCCGGCGAATTGGCCAATTTCATCAAGGTGAAACTCGCCGACCTGACGCCGCAATTTGTCGGGCGGTCAGAGGACAGGGGACAGAAGTCGGAAGACAACGGAAAGGCAGACCGCACATACTCCCGGCGCAGTGTCCCTGTCGTATTGGCGGGGATCGTGTCGGGAGTACGCATCCAGCAGACGCGGCGCGGGCGCATGGCGATCATCACGCTGGATGACGGCGGCGCGCAGGTGGAGACGACCGTGTTCAACGAGGAATATGAACGCAGCCGACCGTGGATACGTGAAGACGAATTGCTGGTGGTGCGCGGCAAAGCCAGTCTTGACGAGTATTCCGGCAATGTGCGCGTAAGCGCGGACGAGCTGTTCGATTTCGCCTCGGCCCGTTCCCATTTCGCGAAACAAATTGAATTGTGCTGCAACAGCAGCGCCAGTGTCGCGCAACTCAAAAAGATATTTACGCCATGGCGCGACGGCAAGTGCCCGGTGCTGATCCAATATACCAACGACATCGCAAGCTGCCAGTTACGCCTGGGGGAAGCATGGCAGGTGACCCTGCATGACGACCTGCTGCGCGATTTGCGCGACTTGCTGCGACCGGAAAACGTGAAAGTGGTTTACGGATAGGTGGTGAGTGTTTGGATACCCTGCTACGACATATAGCAGATGTCGGAGAATTGCCGGTTACGACACAAACCGGGTTTTGAATCGGCGCAGAAAAGGGTTCAGAGAACGTCTACGAAAGCGGGTGAAGTCCACTCAATTTATTCGACTTGACGCGATTATTCATTTCGCTTTACAGCTTAAAGCTGTTGGCGGTTCGCGCGGTTGCGGCACTGTCTGAACCGAATGACAAGGGGGTGGGGTGATGATCAGTAGAGAAACCGTCATGCAAACGCTGAAATGCTTTCCGAACCAATACCCGCAGATGCTTGAGGAGAAGTTCCCTCATGTCCTGGAAAAGATCGTCAAGCTCTGGAACTCGCCTGATGGCGAAGCATATTTCAACGACCTGTTGCAGCCTAATGGCCGTGGAGGCGGCAGGTTTGACCGAGGTGGTTTCCCGGAGAAGGCTTGGCATGAGATCCTGCAATTGAGCCAGCTCTACAGGAAGCCCCGTCCAAAACCGGCAAGGTGAGCATACCGGCACGCTTGCCAGTGCGCAGGTGGTAAGCATCCTGCAAATCTTTGCACAAATATTTTTGCTGAGTGGTGTCTATGTGGATAATTCGGTGAGGTAAACCCCCGGCTTTGCCGGGGGACTCCGTTAGGTTTGACCGTTCCGGTGGTCATTAACGAGTAACGTTAAAACTT
>MGWZ01000099.1 GCA_001801175.1 Gallionellales bacterium RIFCSPLOWO2_02_FULL_57_47
CTCGGGACATGGCACACCTCCGGCAATAATCGCTGAAGGTGGTATTTTAGTTAATATCTTTTATTATTGCAATTAGACACTAGATCCACCCACGCTACTCGCTACTCGCTACTCGCTACTCGCTACTCGCTACTCGCTACCGGCTACCGGCTTGAATTTGCGTCAACCCCTGAGTCCCGCCAGCATTTTATCCAGCCGCTTCACTGACACAATTACCCGCGTTTTCAACCCCTGCTCATTCGTGTAAGTTAGTTGTAATTGAGACATGCCGCTAATGGCACCGTCCTGCCCATCGCTCAGGCATATTTCCTTCCTGGAAACAGTCGTTGAAACGTTGAACTCGCGCCAATTTATTCAGGACCTTGTCATTACTGTGATTTTCGGCAACAATCAGCCCGCAAGCCCGCAACTTCAACAACAAAGGGAGTCTATTGAAATGAATCGTAAAGAACTGATCGACGCATTGGCAGACAAGACCTGCAGCACCAAAGCAGATGCAGACCGTAATATCGCGGCACTGATCGAAATAATTACCGCCACTCTGAAGAAGGGTGACAACGTTGCTCTGGTTGGCTTCGGCACATTCGAAGTGCGCAAGCGCGCAGCTCGTACCGGCCGCAATCCAGCTACCGGTGCAGAGCTGAAGATCAAGGCTTCCAAGGCTCCGGCCTTCAAGGCTGGCAAAACGTTTAAAGATGCCGTAAACGGCGCAAAAAAGTAATCAGTTCGGTTCATCATAACCAAAGAAAATGCCGGTTCATTACCGGCATTTTCTTTAAGTCGTCGATCGGCATCAAATCGAAACTGGTTGACCTTCGGTTGGCACAAAGCCGATCCTCGGCTTTCTCAACAGCGGATGTTCACCGATTTGTGATACGAGACTGCAAGGCTGTAATCAAACTCTACACTATTCCGCTTTGAGCGGTGTTTCTGCATAGTGCTGCGTTAATGAATTCAAACCTGTGTCCTGATTTACCTCTTCGTGCTTGCCGGATGATCAACTAACCTTTGAGCCCCGCCAGCATCTTTTCCAGCCGCTTCACCGACACGATCACCGGCGTTTTCAATTCCTGCGCGAACAGCGACACGCGCAGCTCCTGCAACATCCACGCGAACTCGTCGATACGCGGATCGGCCTTGCCCTGCTGCGCCTGACGCAGCTTCTGCCATGCCTGGCTAAGCGGCTGCATCTGCGCCATGCACTGTGAGTCGCGTGCCGGGTTGCTGCGCAGTTTTTCGATGCGCAGATTGATCGCCTTGAGGTAGCGCGGCACGTGCTGCAAACGCTCAAAGGGGGTCTCGGCGATGAAGCGTTTGTGCAGCAGCCATTCCAGTTGCGCTCGCACGTCCTGATTGGCCTGTGCGTGCGCCTTCGACACGTTACTGGCGAGGCCAGCCGTTTGCGGGAGAAGGCGCAACGCGGCCACTCCCGCACCCTTCGGCTCCGCCGCACCGTCTCGTGGCCGCGCCTTGAGATGCGGCAGGCTCTTCTGCACCACCTGATATTCGCTGAGGATATTGCCGACCAGCCGCGCGAGTTCCTGCGCGATCAGCAGCAGGCGGTTTTTTGCTTCCTTGCCGCGCGCGATAAACTCCGCCTCGTTGCCCGGCAGCGGATCATTCAGGCAGCAGCGCTCGAAAGTCATCGCGAGGATCTGCTGCTGCAATTCCTGCTGCGTGCCGAATGGCATGAACAGCATGCCGAGCCGCTGCGCGTCGGGCAGGTTTTTCTCCAGGTACTTCACCTGTTCCTTCAGCAGCAGCATGAACAGGCGGCGCAGCCCGCCGCGTTGCGCGGTCTGTGCGGCATCGCGGGTATCAAAGGACCGCAGCGTAACCGCGTCGCCCTCGTCCACCAGCGCGTTGAATACCGTGACGTCCTGCCCGGCGCGCTTCACTACGCTCGTCTCCGCGAACGCGGCGAAACTCCAGGAGGTGTAACGCTGCGACGAAACGGCTGCGCCTTTTTCCCCGGTCGCGGTCGCCGCAATTCTGGCAGGCTCGGCGTGCGGCGCAAGCTCAGCGTGCAGCGATGCAAAATTGCGCGACATCCCAAGCTGGCGGCCGTGCTCGTCCACGATGCGGAAATTCATCAGCAGATGCGGCGGCAACTGCTCCAGACGGAACGCATCCTGCGGCACGTCGAGCTGTTTCTGCTCGCGGATGTAGCGTGCCAGCGCCTGCAACAACGGCGTGTTGGAAGGCTGCACCTCGCGGCAGAATGATGCCGTAAATTCCGGCACCGGCACCAGGTTGCGGCGAATTTTTTGCGGCAGTGTCTTGACCAGTTGCGTCACCTTCTCCGCCAGCAAGCCGGGAATCAGCCATTCGCAGCGCGCTGCGCTCACCTGGTTGATCAGCGCGAGCGGCACGGTGAGCGTGATGCCGTCGTCATTTTTGCCCGGCGAAAAGTTGTAGCTCAACGCAAAGCTGACGTTGTCGATAATCAACTGCGGAGGAAACTGGTCGGTGGTGATGCCCGCAGCCTCGTGGCGCATCAGGTCGTCTTTTTTCAGGTAGAGCAGCTTCGCATCGGTGCGTTCCGCCTCCTTGCGCCAGTGCTCGAATGCGGCGCCGTTGTGGATATGCTCGGGAATACGGCTGTCATAGAACGCGAAGATCAGCTCGTCGTCCACCAGCACATCGGGGCGGCGTGCCTTGTGTTCCAGCGCCTCGATATCGGCGATCAGTTTCTGGTTGTGCGCGAAGAACGGCGCCTGGGTGTTGAATTCGCCTTCGACCAGCGCCTGGCGGATAAATACCTCGCGCGACTCTGCGACGTTCATCGGCCCGTAGTGCACGCGTTTTTTCGGGTTGATGACAAGCCCGTAGAGCGTGCTGCGCTCGAAGGCGCTGACCTGCGCCGCCTTCTTCTCCCAGTGCGGGTCGTAATAATGGCGCTTGATCAGATGCGCGCCGACCTCCTCCAGCCATTCCGGTTCGATGCGCGCCACGCAGCGCGCATACAGGCGATGCGTCTCGACCAGCTCTCCCGCCATCACCCATTTGCAGCCTTTTTTTGCCAGCACCGAATTGGGCGCAATAAAGAACTTGATTCCGCGCGCACCGAGATATTCGTTGCCTTCCACGCTCTTCATGCCGATGTTGCCGAGCAGCCCGCACAGCAGGGCTTTGTGGATTTGCTCATAGGTGGCAGGCTGCTCGTTGCCGCGCATCCCCATCTCGGCGACCTGCGCGTGCAGTTGCTGGTGCAGTTCGCGCCACTCGCGCAGGCGCAGCGGCGACAGAAAATTTTCCCGGCAGGCTTCGGACAGCAGCCGGTTGGATTTTTTGTGCTCCACCGCCTGCCCGAACCACGCCCATATCTTCGGGTAAGCCAGAAAATCGGAACGCTCGTCGGCAAAGCGCTTGTGCGCGGCATCCGCCGCTTCCTGCCGGTCCATCGGGCGCTCGCGCGGGTCCTGCACCGACAGCGCGCTGGCGATGATGAGGATTTCCGTCAGGCAGTGGTACTGTCGCCCGGCCAGCAACAGGCGCGCGATCTTCGGGTCGAGCGGCAGCTTGGCGAGCTCATGCCCAAGACTGGTAAGCTGCTGTGCTTCATCTATTGCGCCAAGTTCGGCGAGCAACTGGTAGCCGTCCGCGATCATGCGCGGCGTGGGCGGCTCGAGGAACGGAAACTCGGCGATGTCGTAGCCCCGAGACGGTGGGGCGAAGCCCTTTGGTGCGGGAGGGGCTACGAGGCGGCCGCTCCCGCAATCGGCTGGCTTCGCCAGTAACGTATCGCGGCCAGCCCCAAGTTCCAGCGCACTCATGCGCAGGATGACGGTCGCCAGCGACACGCGGAAAATTTCCGGGTCGGTGAATTCGGCACGCTGCAAAAAATCCGCCTCGTCGTACAGGCGGACGCACACGCCGCTCATCACCCGCCCGCAACGACCGGCGCGCTGGTTGGCGGCGGCGCGCGAGATCTTCTCGATATGCAATTGCTCGACCTTCTGCCGGATGCTGTAGCGGTTCACCCGCGCCAGACCGCAGTCGATCACGTAGCCGATGTTCGGCACGGTCAGAGAGGTTTCCGCGACATTGGTCGCCAGCACCACGCGCCGCTGCGCGCCGGTCTTGAACACCCGGTCCTGCTCCACCGCCGACAGCCGCGCGAACAGCGGCAGCACTTCGATGCCCCCGTGACGCATACCTGGGGGATGGTGCTTGCGCAGCACTTCCGCCGTGTCGCGAATCTCGCGCTCGCCCGGCAAAAATACCAGCACATCACCTTTTAAACCGCCTGCCGCCAGTTCATCCAGCGCAGAGCTCACCGCCTGCGGGACATCCTGCGTATCGCCTTCCTCATTTGTCTGCAATGGCCGGTAGCGCGTCTCGATCGGGTAACTGCGCCCCGACACCTCTATCATCATTGCACCAAAATGCCTGGCAAAGCGGTCCGCATCCAGCGTGGCTGATGTGATGATGAGCTTGAGATCGGGGCGGCGCGGCAGCAGCTGTTTGAGATAGCCGAGCAGAAAATCGATGTTCAGGCTGCGCTCGTGCGCCTCGTCGATGATCAGCGTATCGTAATTTCTCAGCAGCGGATCGCTGTGGATTTCCGCCAGCAGAATGCCATCGGTCATCAGCTTGATGCTGGTGTCAGGCGATACCTTGTCGTGGAAACGTACCTTGTAGCCGACCGCGCCGCCGAGTTCGGTTTTCAGTTCGACTGCGATGCGTGTAGCCACCGATCGCGCCGCCACCCGGCGCGGCTGGGTGTGGCCGATGCAGCCCAGCACACCGCGCCCCAGCGTCAGGCAGATTTTCGGCAACTGCGTGGTCTTGCCCGAGCCGGTCTCGCCGCACACGATAACTACCTGATTTTCGCCGATGGCGCGCGCCAGATCCGCGCGCTTTTGCACCACCGGCAGATCGGCGGAAAACTCAATCGCGGACAAAGAATCGAGGCGGGCCTTGCGGCGCATGGCGCTGGCTGTCAACACGGTTTTCAAGCTCTAAGCCCCATAAAAGTAAAAGGGATCAGCGCATGGCCAATCCCTCTATGTGGCGGGTCGCGGTGGAATTGAACCACCTGCCAAAGGATTAGGTGACCCATCAATAGCCGCGCATTATAAAGCTTTGCAAGCCAATAACATCAAACGTATCACTTCACTATGTAGACGTGGCATGGCTGGCCAAAATATATATGCCTGTGAAGCATACTCAGGCAAGGCGATGCGGGTGGCCCTCGTCATTCAAGGGGATGAAATTTTCCTGCAACTGGTAATTATTCATAGGCAACAAATCGAAACTGGCCACTCCAGCTCTTATTCTGTCATAGCTGATCTGCTAAACTGAAAAATATGGATGAACGCACTATAAAACGCCTGCTGATAATTCTCGTGGCAAGCATCATTGCCATCATGCTGTTAAAGCTGGGCTTAACCAAAACCTATACCACTTTGAACAAGGCCGCCGCTGAAAAGAAGCAAACTGCGGCCCCCAAGTCATCCGCCCCGCAGCAGGCACCAGCAGCACCTGCTACCGCTGAGATAATTGAAACGCCTGCGACATCGAGTGTCTTTGAAGCAACCACTTCGGATTTGCCCGGCGCATCAAGTGTGGATGAAACGCGATAGATCCTCGCAAATGACGACCAGGCACATAATCTATATACCGGGGAAGAACCCCAAGCCTCAAGCGCCGCAGCACCGCGAATTGCTTTGGCGCACGCTGGTCGAAAGAGTCCGCCGCGCCGATAGCGTAACTGCCGACGCACTGCGGGCCTGCTATTCGCGATTCCACCTGATTAGCTGGAACTACCTTTACTATCACCAGTATAAGGACATCACGATGGATATTCCATGGATCGACGCCCTGATCAACAAACACGGGCCCACCGAACAGGACATTCAAGATGCCAACTCATGGAATATATGGCTAGAACGCCTCATGTTGACACTGGGGGATCACCTTCCATTCCTGATACGATTGCTGCCGGAAGAAGTGCGAAGCACCGCCAATGAGATCAACCGTTACTTCGATAACACCGATCAGGTTGCCAGCAGGATTCGCAGACTATTGGCACGGACACTGCGGCCCATGCTTGAGAAGCAAGAGGGCGTATTGTTGATCGGACACAGTCTCGGTTCCGTCATTGCCTACGATACCTTGTGGGAGCTTTCCCGGCAGGAAGGAGTGGAAGGAAAAGTGGATTTTTTGACTCTCGGCAGCCCGCTGGGATTGCACTACGTTCAACGGCGCCTGCTGGGAATGAACAACCAAGGGAAGAAAAGCTATCCTGACCGGATCCGCCGCTGGATAAATTTATCAGCCGAGGGGGACGTTACGGCGCTTAATTGCATTTTCAATGAAAGTTTTCATACCATGCTGGAACAGGGATTGGTCGAGTCCATTGAAGATCATAGCCATGGCATCTACAACTTCTTTCGCAGCAACGAAGGCCTGAATTGCCATCGTTCCTATGGCTACCTGGTCAATCCCGCTGTGGGAAGCATCATTGCAGACTGGTGGAAACATCGTTGATGCTGTACCAATGAAGCGTATTTTCACTGACATGCTGACAAGATTCAATCGGTTTCCCGAACCGGCCCCGGTGAAAAATGCCGGGCGCGTCACCATTCAAGTAATATATCCGGTGTTTTCAATGTACTGGGCACCGACCTTCGCCAGCGTGATGAGTTTTTGAAATGCCCCAAAAATAAAAGGCTCGCATTTCTGCAAGCCTTGATTTTATGGTGGGTCGTGGTGGACTTGAACCACCGACCAAAGGATTATGAGGCCGATTCAATAGCGCGTTAAATCATCCTCTTGCCTTACCATCGTTCTACAAATCCCTATTTTCGACAGCCTTGGAACCCGCTTGGAATAACAACGGTCTGAGGTATTGTAGAAAGAAATCTTTCAATGTTTTTGGAGCTTTGTAAGTTTTTGCCGCTTTTCTTTCAAGGCTCTCTCAGTGGGCGTTTATGTTGCCAAAATGCACAAACAGGGTTGAAAGACGGAAAAATGGGGTAATATATGAACATGAATCGTCGGTACACCTCGCATCAACTGTTCACCACTCAAGGAATATCCAATGTTCAATGAGCGCAAAGTAGCCCAGATGGCAGCCTTCCTGCTCGGGAAGGGTGGAAACAGAATGCCTCACCTCAAACTTATGAAGCTCCTTTACCTTGCTGATCGCGAGGCAATGGGGCGTTATGGCGCGCCCATTTCTGGTGATCGCATTGTTGCCATGCAGCACGGCCCTGTGCTCTCCATGACTCTGAACCTCATGGATGGCGATGTGGAATCCTCGCCTGGCGGATGGGAAGGCTTGATTTCCGACAAGGAAAACCATGAGCTTTCCCTAAAGCGTGCTATTACCCTCGATGACTTGGACGAACTCAGCCAAGCGGACATAGATGTGCTGGAGGCGGTTTGGAAGCAATTTGGCCATATGGGCAAGTGGACAATCCGCGACTACACTCATGACCATTGCCCGGAATGGACTGACCCCAATGGTTCCTCCGTCGCCATTCCTTATGAGAAAGTCTTCCGTGCTTTGGGCAAGTCAGAAGATGTGGCATTGGAGCTCAGCGCCCGAATTGAGGCAGAACGCGCACTGGATAAAATCTTTGCCGCTTTATGACCGTGTTTCAACCTGTCCGGCGTGCGACGCTTCTTATTCCGTCCGGGCCGGCTCACGACCTCGATAGAAAACACCTCTTCGTCATCCTTACCGATCCGGTTGCCGATCCCTTCAACGGAGGGAAAAACAGCATCCTGTTAACGAGCTTGTCCACTTTGGATACAGCACTTCCGCACGACCCAACATGCATTCTGCATCCAGGTGATCATCCGTTTGTTGCTCGCGATAGCTACGTGAGTTACCGCGACTCACGCATCATTGAAACAGCGAAGATCATCAATGGTGTTGCATCAGGTGTGTTTGTTGTAAAAGACCTAATGGATAGCCGCATCGTTGATAGAATCTGCGTTGGGCTGTCAACCTCTCAGCAAACCGCAGAGAAGATAAAACGCTTCTTTCGGATGTACACCGCCCTGCAACAATCCAACACGTAACAGACGCAAACGCTCTTTTCTGCAAGCCAATTAATCTGGAAATCACGCTACCCGTTCATGGTGGCACGCGGCGGCGCGTCGCGATGGGTTCCCTGTGCGGATCCGGAACCGTCAGAAGTGGCGAGGGTGGACAGCACCTGGAAGCTGGTTCCATTGGCGGGGATCGTGGTTGCATAGGGTGGGGAGCGATTCATGCCGCCACGCTCAGCTCTGCCCAGCCCAGTTGATCCCTCTCTAATAGACAGCTTCTCATTGGTTGCCCTCCCCATTGGGTACCCTGCCACTGGCGCACCGCACCGCATTCCTGTGATAATGCACTCGTTAGAATAGCGGCAACCAGCCGGAAGCAAGTAAACTAGCGGCAAACCAGATGGTTCAACCGAACAACATTCAGAAAGTATCACCAGATATTCAATGGACAACTTAGATAAAACTGACATAGGTATTAGCGCAACTGCCCTGCCAGAGAGCGGTCTAGGTGATCGAATTCGCGATGCCAGAGAAAAACGCGGGCTGTCACAAGAAGGGTTGAGCCGGCTTACAAAAGCGTTCGATGTTGAACGTCAGGGAATTTCTCGAACCGTTTTAACCGGGTATGAAAAGGGTAAATTTAAGCCAGGTACAAGAGAGTTGAGAATACTCTACCAGGCGTTGGGTCTTACTCCAAATTGGCTGATTCTCGGGCAAAGCGATCCGGAAAGAATGAGAGGCCTAAGAGCCAAGTATGAGACAGAAGAGGAATTTGATAACAAGCTACTCGAGGCAATAAAAAGGCTTGATAGCGAGAGTTTAAATGGTGTTGCGCACCTGATATTTTCGGCATCAGCCAATGCTTCCGAGATAATAAATAAGTTTGAATCAATAAGAGGGGAAATAGAGAATGCTCAAGTCGATATTATCGAGGCAAGTGATGTATTGATAAAAAGCTTAGGCAAGAAAACTAAACGACAGCAGGAATTGAAGACCCCCATTAAGACCCCTTCCAAGTCTATTTCTAAAAAATAGCACTCAGCCATCAGGCTTCCACCAGAAGCATACGCTTCCGATGTTGAATACAAGTTGACAATAGTTGAATCATGGTTTAGCCTGCATACATGGCTTCCGTTTCGGTAGCTTTGTACTCATAGGAGAAATCATGAAAATCCCTTCAAAACTACCCATAACGGCTGAGCAATCCCGCGCTGTCCGTTTTCAACTCGGCTTAACCCAAGCCAACGTGATTGAACAAAGCGAGCTGGCCGGCCATAAACTCAAGAACTTTGAAACCGGCCGGTTCGTTCCCGACATGGCATTCCTGCAGCGGCTACGCGAGTTCTATGAAGGCCGAGGAATCGACTTCAGCGAGATTGAAGCAACACCAGCATCAACGCAAACCTCTACAGTCGCCAGCCCCAGCCCGCGCCTTGATGCCTCCCTCAAGGTTGAATACTTTTTCCCACTCAGCAACAACATCCCAGATGAAGTGATCGGAAACGCCATGGACATCATGGAAGAAAACGATGCGCGCCTGGCTGTGCTGTTGAAAGCCAAAGCGGAACGCGAACAAGGGTTTTTCGGTGATGGTGAACTAACCGAAGAAACAGAGGCTGCACTACAGGAAACTTTCGCGCTACTGGCTGGCAACTACGTCATTTTCCGCATGTTGCGCGGCTGGCGTGCCTTCAATCAGCCACCAGCTGATGAGAACTCGAAAACCGTGCGCGACATGCTTCTGGAAACTTTCAAGCAGCCGCTGATCGATGCCGGCCTGATCGAAGCCGATGCACAGCCTGCGGAAGTGGTCGAAGAGGTTGAGGAGGTGCAACCATGAATGTCACTCTTCCCGTAAGCATGATTCCGCTGGCCGGCCGTGCTGTGAAATCCGGCGGCTTCGTTCTTGCTGTGATGATCGGCCTTGCGCTGTTTGCAGCAGCGCAAACCGCAAAGCAGCCAGCAACACCGGCTCAACCAGAACGCTAACACCGGCCGATAGGAAACCACCACCATGACTACATTCGCCATCCTTAATGTCGAAACAGGCGACTTTTATTCCGAGTCGCCAGCCCTCAAGAACGAAGCAATAAGCACCGGTAGGCGCTGGGATAACGCCAGCATCCTCCCGTCTTTTGCACGCCGCTATGCGCGTTTCCAGGACGCCATACGCCGGTCGCAGCAACTCTCAAACCGCACTGGCCGGGTGTGTGCGGTGGTGTCTTTGGTGGAGCCATCATGCAGATAGAGACCGGCCAAACGCACCACAAACAACGGGTTTTGGCTTCTCTTGGGTAATAAGGCGAAATCAATACACAAAAAAGAGCCCAAAGCCTTCGGGCTGGAGGAATTCACTAAATCGAAATCTTTCCGCGTGGCCATGCAGCACACAGCAGCCGGTTTACTGTGGGAAGCCAACAGCGGCAAGAAGCAAAAATTCAGGGTGTGCCATTGCGGCCGATCAATCCAAGGTGATGTGGTTGTGGTGTATCGCGCAACAGACGGCAGCAGGGCGCGCTTCGGTGGGCTGACCACATGCGGCAGCGGGTGGACT
Organism: Gallionellales bacterium RIFCSPLOWO2_02_FULL_57_47; assembly: GCA_001801175.1. Lineage (GTDB taxonomy): Bacteria > Pseudomonadota > Gammaproteobacteria > Burkholderiales > Gallionellaceae > Gallionella. The sequence continues at coordinate 10,562 of MGWZ01000099.1, forward strand.
TGCCCGGTGTGCGCTGTCCGCATCGGTGAGGTTCGCCGGGAAGAATTAAGCAGCGCAATGGTGCAACACGTCACGGTGGGTGGCCGCGTGAACCTGCTTACCATGACTTTCCCGCATGAATTCGACCACCCGCTGGCCGAGCTGATGGAGAAATTCGACAAGGCACGGCAAAAATTCAAGAACAGCCGGGCATACCGGGCGGTGCTGAACAAGAAAGAGGGCGCGGCGGGTTGCCTTGGTTGTGTGTCAAGTCTGGAGATCACGCACGGAAAGAACGGCTGGCATCCGCACTTGCACATGCTCTCATTCACTCAGCGCAGCATCACGGATGATGAGATCGCAAAGCTCAAAAAGGCATGGGTTAACTGCTTAATCAAGTGCGGCCTGGGTGACAACACAAAGCTTACCGAAATGATGGAGCACGCCTTGGACGTGCGAGGCGGTGAAGATGCTGCCGCGTACATCGCCAAATATGGCCGCGAAGAAAAATGGGGCATCACGTCTGAACTGACACGCCCGCATTCAAAGTGCGGCCTGAGTGAGGAAAGCATGACGCCGTTCGGATTGCTGGTGGCATACCAGGAATATGGCGAAGCATGGGCGGGCGAGAAGTTCAAAGAATTCGCAGGTGTTTTTCTTGGTCGGCGCCTGATCACCTGGTCAGAAGGACTGCGCGCACAATTTGCAATCGACGAGACCGACGATCAACAAGCCGCAGAAACCAGCGATGTTCCTGACGAACACTTGGTTGGCATGCTGAACCCCGAACAATGGAAACTGGTTTTGAGCCGCAATGCCCGCGTTGAGTTGATGCGCTATGCGGCTGAGTGTTGCCACAACCAGGCTACAGCACAAAACGATTTGAATGATTTTGTTGAGAGTTTGAAAAGCACAGCACAGCGTGCGCGAGGTTGGTTCTATGAGCGTCTTGGCTGGAGGTTGTTGCAGTGAGGTGGGAACACCCTGGGTGAATCACATATTTGTTAAATCGTTGTGCGCCGGAACCACCACAGCCCGGCGCGCAACTAGCCTCGATAGGAGCAAGGCTAAATGAAGAATACCACCAAGCAGAAAAAAAAGCACAAGCGGCCCAGCGACAAAACCAGCTGGGCGTATTTCATGCAGGCCATCGAGCCGACATCGGAAGCCATCAACAAGGCTTTTCCTGACTACCACCCGCAATGGCTGCAACTGTCACAGCAGCTCACTATCGGGCCGGATAATTTTAAAAACCTGCGCCGATCACTTGGCCTTACAGTAACTCAATGCGCAGCTTATCTGCGCGCTGACCCTAGCACCCTGCACAAGTGGGAAAAAGGCGTGAGCCCCGTGCCGTTTGCAGAATTTGAATTGCTGCGCCTAGTACTGGAAAGCGTGAGATTCAAAACGGCTCACGTGAAATGGGACGGGTGGTTTATCAGCGATGACGGCGCGCTGCACTCACCTGATATTGGCGGAAAAGGGTTCACGCCGGAACAGCTTGTCTGGAGCACCATGACGCGCAGTGAAGCTGCGTTGCTGCGCGTTGAAGTAACCAGGCTGCAAAGCAAACTTGACGCGGCCGTTGTCGAGAATACCGCCCTGCGTGAAATGTACCTTGCTGACGGCGTTATCGATGAAGTGGCTTCGATGCAGGAAAAGATTAACGCCCTGATGACCAGAATCAACACGGCGCGGGTGATCCCATTTGCGCCGGCCAATATCGAACTACAACCACAGGAGAAAGTAGCATGAGACCAAGACGCGACATCACGCCACACATGAGCAACGCTGGCAGCGTCATCAACGCATCGCTAACACTCCTGAAGGTATACAAGCGGCTGCGCACGATTGACCCGGCATACAAACCGTCCAGCCGCTATCAGGCACGGCTTAAAAACAAACGGGCAGCGCGGCGGCTGAAGCTGCATATCGTGAGGTAATCGGCTTATGTTCCTTACACAATCCGAGCTGGCCGAGCTGACCGAGCGCAAGCGCAAGGGTGAGCAGATCGCTTGGCTCAAGGCGAACGGCTACCACTTTGCGACCGGCGCAAACGGACACGCCAGAGTGATGCGTGAACACGTACATGCGCGCCTGTGCGGTGGCAACGTGGCAGCGGCTCCGGTAACACTGGAACCAAACTGGGGCGCGATGTAATACTGAGTCATGGGACGCAAGCGCACCATCAATCACGACCTGCCGCCCAAGATGAATCTCAAGGGCAAGATGTATTACCACGTCTCGACCGACACACCGCGCAAGTGGACGAAGCTTGGCCAAGATTTATCCATTGCAAAACGCCTTTGGGCTGAGATCGAAGGTGAGCAGCCCGGTCCAAACAATTCCACATTCCGAGGGATAACCGCACGCTATCGCAAGGAAGTATTCCCAGCTAAAGCACCGCAAACCCAACGCGACAACGAAAAAGAATTGGCGCGGCTGGAAGCTGTGTTTGGTTCGATGCCGGTTGATGCAATCAAGCCGCATCACATCAAACGCTACCTGGACGAAAGAGGCAAAGCCGCACCCGTTCGGGCGAACCGCGAAAAGGCGCTGTTCAGCCACGTGTTCAATTTCGCGAGGGCGTGCGGCTACACCGATGCACCGAACCCTTGCGCCGGTGTGCGCGGCCATCGCGAAACAGGCCGCGACCGCTACGTGGAACATGATGAGTTTCTGGCCGTGTGGAATGCGGCTCACTACACCGTGCAGGATGCGATGGACTTGGCTCTTCTCACCGGCCAGCGGCCAGCCGACTTGCTCAAGATGAATCGCGGCGATATCCGGGATGGTGAGTTGTGCCTGGCACAAAATAAAACCGGCAAGCCTCTACGCATTGCAGTCACGGGCGAACTAAAAGACCTCATAGAACGCATTCTGAGCCGCCAGCATAGCGTCATGGGCGGGTGATGCCCTGTTGCAGGATGGGAACGGCCAGCGGCTCGCCTCCGGTGCGCTACGCACACGTTTTGATAAGGCACGCAAAGCGTCTGGTGTCGACTTCCAATTCCGCGACATTCGCGCCAAGACTGCGACCGATGCCGAGAATCTGGCTCACGCTCAAAAACTGTTGGGGCATAAGTCCAGGGCGATGACTGAGCACTACACCCGGAACAGAAAGGGTGAACAGGTCAACCCTCTCAAGTGAAGAATTGTAGAATAGTAAGCCGGAATTGTAGAAAAACAAAACGGCTTACATCTCTGCAAGCCGCATGTTTACTGGTGGGTCGTGGTGGACTTGAACCACCGACCAAAGGATTATGAGTCCTCTGCTCTAACCAACTGAGCTAACGACCCGAAAAAGTTTAATTTCCGCTCGCTTATTTCTCGCTATCCAGGAAGCTCTTCAGCTTCTCGGAACGCGACGGATGGCGGAGTTTGCGCAGCGCCTTGGCTTCGATCTGGCGTATGCGTTCGCGGGTAACATCGAATTGCTTGCCGACTTCTTCCAGCGTGTGGTCGGTGTTCATTTCGATGCCGAAGCGCATGCGCAATACCTTGGCCTCGCGCTGGGTCAGGCTGTCGAGGATGTCCGCAGTCGCGCCGCGCAGACTATCGTAAATGGCCGCATCGATCGGCACGGTGGTATGGGAGTCTTCGATGAAGTCGCCCAGGTGCGAATCGTCGTCGTCGCCGACCGGCATTTCCATGGAGATCGGCTCTTTGGCGATTTTAAAGATCTTGCGGATCTTGTCTTCCGGCATTTCCATCTTCAATACCAGTGTCGCGACATCCGGCTCCTGTCCGGTCTCCTGCATGATTTGCCGCGAGATGCGGTTCATCTTGTTGATGGTTTCGATCATGTGCACCGGGATGCGGATGGTTCGCGCCTGGTCGGCGATGGAGCGGGTGATCGCCTGGCGTATCCACCAAGTCGCATAAGTCGAAAATTTATAGCCGCGACGGTATTCGAACTTGTCCACTGCTTTCATCAGGCCGATGTTGCCTTCCTGGATCAGGTCGAGGAATTGCAAGCCGCGATTGGTGTATTTTTTGGCAATCGAAATCACCAGGCGCAGATTGGCCTCGATCATGTCGCGCTTGGCGCGGCGTGCCTTGGCTTCGCCGTTGGTCATCTGCCGGTTGATTTCCTTCAGGTCCTTGATCGGGATGCCAACGCGCTGCTGCAATTCCAGCAGCCTTTGCTGCTGCTCCACGATGGCGTGCTGGTAGCGCTCCAGCGTTTCACTGTATGGCTTTTTCGACTTCAGTTCCTGCGCTACCCACTGCAAATTATCTTCGTTGCCCAGGAAGGTCTTAATGAAATGCGGGCGCGGCATCTTGCCCTTGGTCACGCACAGATCCTGAATGCTGCGCTCGCTGCGGCGCACTTCTTCGACCAGACTGCGCATCGTTTCACACAAGGCATCCACTTGCTTGGCGGAAAAGCGGAACCTCATCAGCTCGTCGGAGATGGCTTCCTGGAGCTTGTCGTACTGTTTGCTGCGGTAGCCGTATTTCTCGTAAGCCTTGCCTATCTTGATAAACAACCCGGAAATTACGGCAAAGCGCTCCAAGGAGTCTGCCTTCAGTTGCTCCAGTTTGGCCGCCGTGGCAGCCGCTACGGCTTCTTCATCCTCCTCTTCTTCATCGGCGCCATTGCCGGCGCTGACTTCGTCTTCTGCCACCTCGTCATCGCCCTCAGGGCCGATGACGGCTTCATCCTCGGTATCCACAAAGCCGTCAATCAGCTCGTCGATACGCATCTGGCCACTTTTGATTTTCTCGGCCAGCGCCAGGATTTCGACTATTGTCGCCGGACATGCGGAAATCGCCTGAATCATATGCTTCAGGCCTTCTTCGATGCGCTTGGCGATTTCGATTTCTTTTTCGCGGGTGAGCAGCCCGACCGTGCCCATTTCACGCATGTACATTCGCACCGGGTCGGTGGTTCGGCCGAATTCCGAGTCCACCGTGGAAAGCGCGGCTTCAGCCTCTTCCACCGCATCCTCGTCCGCCGCCGCAGGTGCGACGTCGGTCATGATCAGTGTTTCAGTGTCGGGGGCGACATCGCACACCGAGATGCCCATCTCGTTGATCATGCTTACCACGCCTTCAATCTGCTCGACTTCGAGCATATCCGGCAGATGGTCGTTGATTTCCGCGTAGGTCAGGTAGCCGCGCTCCTTGCCCAGCACGATCAGGGCTTTCAGGCGCGTGCGCCGCGCCTCGATATCAAGCAGTTGATCAATAGCTGGTTGCTCGACTACGACGGCCTGTTTCTTGTCCTGCTTTTTCTTGTCTTTAAGCTTTGCCATGATCATATTCCTAATTGCATAAGTCCAAAAATTTCGTTAATGGACGCAGAAAAGCGCTGGATTATACCTGATTTCGACTGGCTTTTTCTACCCTGCGAATTGCCTCATCAAAAATCTGAGTGAAACCCATTCGTTGCCTCACGTAAGAAATCTGAGTGAAATGTCCCGCTCGGAATGTCTGAACGGGAGG
>MGWZ01000100.1 GCA_001801175.1 Gallionellales bacterium RIFCSPLOWO2_02_FULL_57_47
AAGGAAACGCAGATTAAATCGTCATTGCGAGGAGCGTAGCGACGTGGCAATCCAGAAGTTCTTTTGATATCAAACAACTGGATTGCCACGCTTCGCTCGCAATGACGGATTGAGTGAATAAGTCTGCGTTTCCTTAAAGCAATACATCGCTCAAAATATTCTTGAGCCAATAGTTGGCCAGCGTACCCTCAACTTCTGAACGACTGGCTGAAACGCCACCGCCATCCGCCGGGAGCATGACCTTCTTTTCCGCGTTGTACCGGTACACATGGGCCACGTGCACCGCTTCAGTGCTGCTCACCATGCTATAGCAGGTATTGGCAATAGCAGGATCAGGATCCGGCTGCCGGCCCTGCATCAGTTCGATAATAGCCGCTGCGCAGACCTTCGCCTGGGAAGTGGCCAGATGGCCGGATTTTGGGAGAGCCGCCGAAACCGAATCGCCGATGACATGGATGTTCTTTTGCACTTTGGATTCGTAACTCAGAAAATCCACCGCGCACCAGCGATTGTCCACATTTGCCACCCCTGCCATGCCGGCCACGGCACCGGCCTTCATCGGCGGAATAATATTCAGCACGTCCGCTTTTACGTCATCAAACTCGGTTTTGAGCGTTTTGCCGGCCACATTCACCTGTTTCACCTCGGCGTTGGGGCGATATTCCACGATCCCGGGGTAAAGCTCTTTCCAGGCCGCCATAAAGAGGCCCTTCTTCGAGACAATATCAGGGTTGGCATCCAGGATCAGCACCTTGGATTTTGGCTTGTTGTTTTTCAGATAGGACGCCACCTGGCAGGCGCGCTCGTATGGCCCCGGTGGGCAGCGGTACGGCATCTTGGGGATGCTGATCGCAAACACGCCGCCGTCATCCATGGATTCCAGTTGCTTCCTCAGCATGGTTGTCTGTGCACCGGCCTTCCATGCGTGATGAATACTCTCATCCGCGACTTTGGCATTGAGCCCCTCGATCTTGTCGAACATGAAATCGACACCCGGCGCGATGATCAAGCGGTCATAGCTGAGATAACCATCCGCCAGCGTGACGGTTTGCTTTTGCGGATCAATGGCCGTGACTTCCCCGCGCACCATTTCGATACCGTATTTTTTCTTCAAGGTATCGTAGTTTTGCGTGAGGTCTGAAATGGTCCTGCTGCCGCCCAGCACCGTATTGCTCATCGGGCATGAAATGAACTTCGAGTTGCGCTCGATCAGCACCACCTCGATCTTGTTATCGCTCCACATGCGGATATGCTTGGCTGCTGTTGCACCGCCAAAACCACCGCCCACAATGACTACGCGCTGCCCTTTTTTACTGACGATTTCACTGCCAGAAGTTGCACAGCCCGGAAACACACCTATCGCAATCCCTGCTGCGCTAAGCTTCAAAAAATCACGGCGATCTAATGTCATGTTGTACTCCTAGTAATTTTTGGTTGTACTGGATGCTTCGCTATTTTCTTAACGCTTCTGCGCGGCAAAAAAGTCGGCTAATTTTCCGAATTCTTCGTCGGTATAACCCTTGGCATGGTTATGCATCACCGTGGCAGGGCGTGCGCCGGATTTGAAGTCTTTCATTTGATTAACGAAGAGCGCCTTGTCCAGACCTGCCAAAACAGGCGTACCGCCCACGCTGTGTCCGTTGGTGCCGTGGCAAGCGGCGCAGGAAGCCGCAAGATTGCGGGCATGCGCATCGACTTCTGCATAAGAAGTTGCGGTAAATAACAACAGCACAATGGCGCCGGCAATGGTGAGTGTTTGATGCTGGATCATTTTCATAACTCCTCCTTTTTATTTAATTACAATTACTCCACAAAACACCAACCGTTCTTTAAAGCGGCAGGCAAAATCCTTTCTTCTGTCAACACGATACCTGAGAGTATTCCCGTCCAATGCCGGCAATCAGCCGATCACCGCCTCATCGAGACGGTTGTCGCCCTTGTTATCGATCCAATATACCGAAATTTTTTCCCCCTGCTTGCCGCCCTTGAACCGGAAAATCAGGTAAGGATCTTTTGAAACTGCCGTGCCGAACTGGCATTCCAGCACAATTCGGTCATTGTGCCGCACTGCCACCTCGGTAATGTACTTGGCAGGAATCAGATTTCCTTCATCATCCTTGCGCCGACCGTTTTCCATTTCGTGCGACATCAGAATTTTGACTTCAGTACTGTCATCCTTGGCAGTGGCGCGGATTTTTGTTGGGCTACCCATATTCCTCTGTCCCTATCGTTTGATCAGTATCAATGCGGCCATCATTTAACTGCAACCGCCCAGAACAACCTTGACTTCTCTGGCAGCACGGTAAAACTTCCCGTCAGACTTCACCAGCACTATGACCATGGCAGTTTGGCCCATCTTGATGCGTGTAGTGATAAAACCTTCCGTGCCTTCCGGCAAGATAAAGTTGGCAGTCAAAATAGTTGGGTTTTTATCCACAAGAATGGAAATTTGTTCGATGCGAGGGAGAGAGCTGGATACTGTGATCGGAACAAATGCGCCGTTTTCGGCGGTTTCAGGTGCGGTGAGCTGGATAGCGGCGCTGTTTTCCGGCAGGACGGCACCCAAGGCATCGAGTGCTTCATCCAGAGTTTTAACTTCGAAAGCGTGATTATTTCTCTCGGCCCATGCAGTTCCGGATTGAAGCAGTCCAACTGCTGCAAGAAATCCCAACAGCCCAAGACCACCACCCGTCTTGAGTGCCTTGCGGCGTGCCAAGTTTATCAAGTTGCCTCCATATTCTGCAGTTTGAATGAAGTACTCATTAAGCAAGAGCAGCTTACCGCCCCAAAATTGTGGCTGGAATAACCCTAACGGGTTATTTTTCAAATTATTTTAGCCCAACGTTGCCCCAACCGGAGAGCGATCATCCGCTCAAAGCGCTCTACGATGTAAAACTTGAATTTGATTTACCGTTGATTGACTTCAAGGCACCTGGCAATACTGCTTAGCCCTCTTCATCATTTGACCGGCACTGTGCCGCCACGCAAGAATATGTGCCATCGCCCGCGAGGCCGGATTGAGTCCGGGACAGATGGCACTGGCCTTCGCCCGCACGCGCTGGTTTACCAGCAGCGTCCTGCTCGGCGCAACCAGCGTGCAGCAGATACAGGAAAATCTGGACGGTGCGGAGGTGACGCCAGCGGCTGAAGTGCTGGAGAAGATCGTGGCGGTGCATAGGGTGTATCCGAATCCGGCGCCGTGAGGGCGTGCATAACGTAATTGTGTAGGGTGCGCTGTGCGCACCATGGTGCATGAAATGCACCCTACGCCAACTGGTGATCGGGCGTCGTTCACATGGCTATGTGGCTTTGTACCGTTACGTTGCCGAAATCGATACCGTTTTTGTCCTTGCCCTGCGCAGCCAGCGGGAAGCCGGCTATGCGGGGCTTTGATGATACGGTGCCCCCTAATGATGAACGCGGTGGTGAAGTGCTGGAGAAGATCGAGGTAGTGCATAGGGTTTATCCGAACCCTGCACCGTAAGAAGTTGTCGGCTTGGGCACGAAGCGAATATTGGCGAATGGCTGCTTACTGATCAACTGTTAATTGACCAACTCGCGTAGGGTGCAATAAGCGTAGCGCATTGCACCGGATGGTCTACATGCGGCGCAATGCCCGTTGGTTATTGCGCCCTACCAAACCTACCGCTTGACCCGCCTCACCTTCCCGCCGCCAGCTTCGCACGGCTACGCGCCTCATCGGTATCCTTGCCGTTCGCCAGCGCCACGCCCATGCGGCGACGGGTGAAGGATTCCGGTTTGCCGAGCAGGCGCACATCGCTTTGCGAAATTTTATTAAATTAAGCTGAGGAAACCCTGAGCAAGTCCGTTCGCCCTGAGCCTGTCGAAGGGCGGTTCGCTTAACCCGTTGATCTGATTAACCCCTCCATTCATGGTTCGACAGGCTCACCACGAACGGAGGACTTAATCAGAGCTACCCTAACCTCTTTGATTTCCTCGTCTGGGAAAGGCCACACTGGCTCAGGTGGTGCCAATGCGGCTTTCTTGGCGGCTGCCTCTGCTTTTTTCAGTGCTGCCGCGGCTTTGCGAGCTGCCGCCTCTTCCTGTGCAATCTGCTTCGCTTGTGCAGTTGCCGCTTTGCGTGCTTCAACTTCCGCTTTCTTGGCAGCTGCCAGTTCCTGTGCTGCCAACTTGACCTGCTCTGCTGCCAGCTTTCTTTCTGCTGCGGCCTCTTGCGCGGCAATCTTTTTAGTTTCGGCTTCAGCTTTCTTGATTAAGGCAGCTGCCAGAGCGGCCTGCTTTCTGGCTTCTGCTTCTGCCTTCTTCTCGGCAGCTGTTTGTTGTGCTGCAATCTTGCGTGCTTCGGCTTCTGCTTTCTTTACAGCAGCCACTTCTTTGGCAGCTTGCTTCTTGGCCTCAGCTTCGACTTTTTTTGCAGCTTCGGCTTCAGCTTTTTTCAAAGCGGCAGCTTCTGCTGCTTGCTTTCTTGCTTCTGCCTCGGCTTTCTTGGCCGCAGCTGCCTGCTGTGCGGCTAGCTTCCTGGCTTCTGCTTCAGCCTTCTTTATGTCAGCGGCTTCTTCAGCAGCCTTCTTTTTTGCCTCAGCTTCAGCTTTTTTCGCTGCAACTGCTTGTAGCGCAGCTAGCTTACGTGCTTCGGCATCTGCTTTTTTCAAAGCGGCGGTTTCTGCTGCTGCTTGCTTTCTTGCTTCTGCCTCGGCTTTCTTGGCCGCAGCAGCTTGCTGTGCGGCAAGCTTCCTGGCCTCGGCTTCAGTTTTCTTCAGGGCAGCGGCTTCTTCGGCAACCCTCTTCTTTGCATCAGCTTCAGCTTTTTTCAATGCAGCAGCTTCCACTGCCGCTTTTTTCCTGGCTTCAGCCTGGGCTAATTTGGCTGCGGTTGCTTCTTGTGCACGCAGCATGGCTTGTTCAATTGCCAATTTTTTTGCAGTCGCAGCCTCTTGTGCAGCAATGATTTTAGCAATCCTGGCCGCCTCAGCATCCGCACGTGCCTTTTCACCTGCTTCCTTTGCAGCGCTGATTTCCTGTTCGGCTATCGCTTTCGTTTCAACAGCCATCTCATAAGCTGCTCGTGCCTTATTCGCAGCATCCTCTTTTTGAGTTGCGATAATCTGTTTGGCTTCCAGTGCCTGTTTTGCTTCTGCCGCTGCCTGATTAGCTGCGAGCATCAATTTATTGGCAACGGTTAAAGTTTTTTCAGCAGCAACTGCATTCTTTGCAGTGTGTATCTCATTGGGTGTCAATTTAACCTTCTTCACCTCTGACATCTAAATCTCCTAAATTAAAACGTTAATCAGATCAGGAACATTCCATAACAGGATAGTTGAATTTATCTTCAACCAATCCCGTTGCATTAGAACAATATTCGCTTCCCATGCGCTCATAATTTCTCACGGCTCATCATGATGATGAGTGGGGGATGAGTTACATCCTGACAAAGATACAGAACGCTCGTTCTGCTGTCAATTCTGAATGCAATTCATGCTGCGAACTGAAATATCAGGGGTGGAACATTCGGCTAATGCAAAAAACTAATGCGAAGTGACCCACTGGCACTTGGACAGTGCAAAGGTGACGCTAGCGGCGGAAGTGCTGGAGAAGATCGAGACGGTGCATAGGATAAATCCGATTCCGGCACCGTGATGGTGTACATAACAAATTGCTTGTCGCCAAGGAGGCGATCAAAAGCGTTGGTCATAGTCGTCGCTTCTCCTGGGAGCGCGGGCATCTTGCCCGCATCGCAATCAAGGCTTCACCGTCGCTTAACCCGCGAAGGGTCATGCAAACCTGCGGGCAAGATGCCCGCGCTCCAAAACCCCGTTGATTCTTCTGCGAACTTTGATTGACCAATATTTTTGATTGACCCGTCGCCAGGAGAACGATGGCATATCGTAGCACTGATGTGCTACAGTAAGCGTGTGCTTTTATACATAGCGACAGAAATCGTAGCGAGCGGCTTTGGGGCGGGGGAGGCCGGAGCGCAGCGCCCGGAGCATACACAGCAGTATGTGAGGAGCGCGAGCACCGCCCTCCCCCGCCCCAGAGTCGCGCATAACCAATGACTTGGTTGGCGTAGTTTGCCAACCTAGTCAGATGGCTAGTTGTTTCATCAGTAGATTTATGCGCTATGTTTAACCCTCAGGAGACAGCCATGCCCACGACTACCATACGCTTGCCGGAAGACCTCAAAGCCCGCGTTGCAGCAGCGGCGAAACGTTCCGGCACAACCACGCACGGCTTCATTCTTGAAGCCATTGCGGAAAAGGCGGAACTGGAGGAACTGCGTGCCGATTTCGATGCGGTTGCCGAGGATCGCTATGCCCGCATCGTTGCCTCCGGGAAGACCATTCCGTGGCAGGAAATGCGCGGCTATCTGGAAGAACGTCTTGCCGGCAAAGCGGTAAAAC
>MGWZ01000101.1 GCA_001801175.1 Gallionellales bacterium RIFCSPLOWO2_02_FULL_57_47
GTGCCAAGTTCTGATTGGTTGTTTTTGCGTCTGGTGTATCGGCAACGACCTTTCGCGAAAGACTCAATATCGGTTTCTCCTGAACGGAGAAAAGAAAAAAGTCGAGTCCTTGGTATTCACAAGTTTCTGCCACGCTTAAAAGAGTCAGGTATTCGTCAATGCCTTTTTTGGAGGAAGCTCCTGCCATGACATCGCGCAGTCTAGCAAATGCCTTGATGGCATGTTCGGCATTATTATTATTCCAAGGTACTCCGTCGTAACGCAAGAACGTAAATAGGGTGCCTCTGTTTTTCTCAAATCGCTGTTTGCATTTCAACGCCATCTCGCTTTTGAAATCTGTGACATCGAGAAATGTGAAAAAGCGCTCTACTTCGACAATGTGTTTGCGCAGAAAGCGTTTCTTTAGTCCATGCCGGTCAATAGTGTCTATCATCGGCTTCAACACCCCAGAGAATCCAAGGGCGATTGATTTCATTTCTTCGTCGAATGGGTTGTGCAAAATATCATCGTTCAAATCGCGCATGAGGTGAATGAGGCATTTCTGTTGAGGACAATCTATGGCATCGTAGGCAGCATAGAAATCAGACACCAGAACTCCCTTGAAGTCCTTCAGCAGCGTCTGAATGATGTCAGCCTCTCGACTCTCGGCAAGGATATATATCACCTCCCTCATGTTGGTCAGAACCCATACGTATGCCAAATGTCCTTTGATATTGGCTCGCGTTTCGTCGGCGTGAATGAGCTCGCCATGAACGATACGTTCCATAATTTTCATTTTGGTGTCCGAGTAATAATCAGACGCATAGGTTTTGAAGTTGTTCAGAGTGCTCCGTACAATGCCAAAGCCGAATAATCGGTTCAGACTGTGCTGCATCGTAAGTTGAGGGATGCGCAACTCAATGATGTGGTAGAGGAAGTAAGCTACAACATTCCACCCCCATTTCCGCCCCCCATGTATATACCATTCGTGCAAGCCATACTCGTGACTACAAGTTCGGCACTGGTATGTTTGAAACACGTACTGCACCACGCGCCGTCTAATGCTGTCCCTGCCAAACACTAAATCCTGCACAGTTCTAGTCAATAAACGATTTTTTCTTCGCCATCGTTTGCCGCATTCTGGGCATGATGGTGGTGCTTTGCACACAACTGTCTTTTCGGGTTTATGACTTCGCTTGGCCCGTTTTGGCCGCTTCAGATTTTTTGTTACTACTCCAGATCGAACGAAAACTCGATCACGCTGATATATCCAATGTGCTGCTTCATTAATGCGCTCCATATCCACTATCGAACTTTTAAATGGGCGCCATTTTGAGTTCAAATTTTTCCCCAGCGTCTCCGCATGAATTATTTCGGGCAGCGCAACTGAGTTATTGTTGGAGTCAATATCTGCCACCAAGAGTTTTTTGAGAGTGTGCACGACTAGACTCAATGCATCACAATCATCGTTATTGTAGTCAATCAATTTTGTCCGCAATGACAGGTCGCGTGATGATTCCCAACGTGACCGCCAAACAATTGATTGAAGCCCCGACGCCAGCGGATCACCCCACTCGAAACCAAGGAATCGAGCAATCTCCTTAAGTCCGTTGGAATACGTTGGGAAATAAACCCGTGCATAAATCACGGAAAGCAGATTGACCGATGACGCAATCGCCTTGTCTAAAGTGGAATCTTTCAGTGGCCCGCCGTATCGATCACACATCCTCTTTAGGAATGTCGTTTCATAGCTGCCATAGTGCATCAGGGTTGGATGATCGGCTCCAGACAAGATATTGAGAAACTCCTTCCAGATACGCCCCTCATCCTGCATCGAATCGGCCCAAAGGCTATAGCGCTCAACACCATTTTTGTTTTCTAAGCGTACCCCGATCAAGTAATAGAAATCGCGATCCGGAAGTCCTTCGACATCGAAAAATATTATTGTGCCGTCGATGTGCAGTTCCGGTTTTCCAACGACATGTATCTTCTGCTCACGTATCGCGAGAGCTTTCAGTGCATGGTGATATTTTTCGGGCTGCCCGGCCAATCGCTTGATACGGCGGCGCGGGCGAAACGTATAGGAGAGTTGGGTGACGGTGAAAAGACCTTTGCCATTAAATCGTGCCCTATCTTTATCAGTCAGATTGGGGAGGAGGCTGAGGTCGTCCTTTTCGACAGTTTGCTTCCTGCAACGATCTTGAAATTCGCACTCTGGGCAATGCCGGTTCAGGATCAAGTCTGGTGGATAGGTGGCGGACAGCAAGGCAGCAGTTTGGTTGACAGCCTTATGGACGGCTCGCGACAACAAATTAACCTTTACCGAATAAACAGACCACTTTTCTCCATGGGTGATTTTCGCAACACCGACCTTTATACTCAACGACTTTGCAAGAACCAATGCCTCGAATGCCGCCACCATTTTGTCTGCGTTGGATAGTTTGTTGTTCGGCACAAAACGAATCGGAATAAATTGGGGAGATGAATTTGTTCCTTCTGGTGGAATTCTCTGCACAACCTGAAAACTGGCCTCCCAGTCTTGCGTTCGGATAATTTGGTCGAGAGTGAAATGCCAAGACGCGTTTTTCCACTGGCCCGAATCGAGAGAACCACTGCACAACTCAAGAGAATAGACAGCCGTTAATTTCTGTATGCCTTCGCGACAGTAAGATTCTGTCCGCGTGACGACCCAAGCCGTGTAGTCGCTACCAGCGCCTACTTCTCCCTTGAATTGAAGATAGCACTTGGTTGGGCAAGCCAGATATGCCACGAACAGTCGAGAAGTCATCAACAACTTCTTTTGTTCGGACAACATGGGAGTCTCCACAATTATTTCTCCCGCCTCTGACCGCACTACCGATTAACGGCTATCAGGCAATCGCCATGAGTCCTTTTTTCTGGATCAAGGCCAGCAGACGCAAGGCAGGGCCACCCGGTTTTTTGACGCCGCGCTCCCAGTCGGAAACCAGGTTTTTGGATACGTTCAGGTAACGGGCAAATACCGGCTGGGAGATGTGTTCGCGCAGGCGCAGGGCTTTGATCTCCTCGGGACTGAGTGTATGCACGGGCGTCAGGCAGGTTTCGTCGAACTCGCGCATCGTCTGTTTGTTGATGGCACCCACATCATGCAGCGCCTCCATCGTTTCATGGATGGCGGCGAGAGCGTCGCTGCGATATTTTTTAGGCATCTTTTACTGCCTCCTCAAACTGTCCGTTTGCAACCAGTTCAAGCAACAGCCAGCATCAAATGCCCGACAGGTTCAGAGGTTGGCTTCACCTTGATTTCGATGTCGTAACCGAGCCGGTTCAAGCAGTCCATCAGCTTGCGCTCGGACAGGTTGGAGAAGTCGCCGCGCATCATGTCGGACACTTTCGGCTGGGTGATTCCCATGCGTTTTGCCGCCTCTTGTTGGGTCAGCCCAAGGCGGTGCATGGCCTTCCTGATCTCGATGACCAGGCCTGTTTTGATCTTGAGTTTTTCCGCGTCGGGCAGGCCAAGATCGGCATACACGTTGCCGGAACTGCGCTGCACTTCGATACCGTCAATGACCCGTTTTTTCATTTCGTAACTCCTTTGCAAACGCCTCGGCCACTTTCAGCCTGGCGTGGATGATGTCCATATCTTTTTTCGGCGTGGCGATCCCGCGCTTGCTCTTCTTCTGAAAGCAGTGCAGGACGAACACGGCTTCCTCGAACTTTACGGTGTAGACGGCGCGATATGTGCCACCGGCATCGTCTTCGACAACTTCAAGCACTCCGGCGCTCCCGAAGCCCTTAAGCACCTTGGCCGCATCGTGTTGATCCCCGGCCTGAGCGAGAGAGAGCGCGTAACCGAAGATCCGCCGCACGTCTGTCGGCAATGTCATCAGGTCTCTGTGACTGCTGCCAATCCATTCGAGCGGTTTTTCTGTGCCATCCATATTTTAATTATACATGTACTGGTATATTCGGCAAGCATCGCGCCAGCGCCGCCAAATGGCTACGCCGCAAAAATACGCTGACGACTGGCTGTTTGATATAGCACCCCCTGCGCTGTAGGCGGCAGACAGAAACCGTAGTTCACCAGGTTCTCCTTGCGCGCGAGGTCACCCTTGTACATGCCGCCGATCTGCGGGATGGTGACATGGCTCTCGTCGATGAACATCAGCGCGTTCGGCGGCAGGTAATCCAGCAGCGTCGGCGGCGGGTCGCCCGGCTTGCGCCCCGACAGGTGGCGCGAATAGTTCTCGATGCCCTTGCAAAAGCCGATCTCGTTGAGCATCTCCAGGTCGTGGCGGGTGCGCTGCTCGATGCGCTGCGCCTCGACCAGCTTGTTCTCGCGCTGGTAGAACGCGATGCGCTCCGCCAGCTCGACCTTGATGGTCTCCAGCGCGGCCAGCACCGTGGCGCGCGGCGTGACGTAATGGCTGGACGGGTACACAGTGTAGCGCGGCACTTTCTGCAGGATGTGCCTGGTGAGCGGATCGAACAGCGACAGGGTTTCCACTTCGTCATCGAACAGTGTCACGCGCAACGCATGTTCGCTGCTTTCCGCCGGAAAGATGTCGATCACGTCGCCGCGCACGCGGAATTTGCCGCGCGAAAAATCGATGTCGTTGCGCTCGTACTGCATCTCGATCAGGCGTCTGATCACGTCGCGCTGGTGCATCTTCTCGTTGTGGCGCAGATGCAAAATCATGCCGTGGTAATCCACCGGGTCGCCGATGCCGTAGATCGCCGACACCGTCGCGACGATGATGGAGTCCTCGCGCTCCAGCAGCGCCTTGGTCGCGGACAGGCGCATCTGCTCGATCTGCTCGTTGATGCTGGAATCCTTCTCGATATACACATCGCGCGACGGCACATAGGCCTCGGGCTGGTAATAGTCGTAATAGGAGACGAAATACTCGACCGCGTTCTCGGGAAAGAAATCGCGCAGCTCGGAATACAACTGCGCCGCCAGCGTCTTGTTCGGCGCCATCACGATGGCCGGCCGCCCGGTGCGTGCGATGACATTCGCCATCGTGAACGTCTTGCCGGAGCTGGTCACACCGAGCAGCGTCTGGAATGACAAGCCATCGTTGATCCCTTCCACCAGCTGCGCGATGGCCGTGGGCTGGTCGCCCGCCGGTTCGAACGGCTGGTGCAGGCGGTAGGGGCTGTTGGGGAAGGTGATGATATTCATTTAGCGAGTGCACCTGCAGGTTTATCGTTAAGCGTTCTCTCTTTCGCGCCGCTTTCATTCCGAAAAGCAAGTTCGATCAATTCCCGCATGGATCTCCA
Organism: Gallionellales bacterium RIFCSPLOWO2_02_FULL_57_47; assembly: GCA_001801175.1. Classification (GTDB taxonomy): domain Bacteria; phylum Pseudomonadota; class Gammaproteobacteria; order Burkholderiales; family Gallionellaceae; genus Gallionella. The sequence goes on from MGWZ01000101.1 coordinate 5,242, forward strand.
GCCAAACACCGGCGTCTGGCTGCGTGACTGATTTTCTTGCCCACCGTAAATCAACGCGGAGCCGGAGGCACCCGCCGCTTTGCAGAAATCTTGCATCGGCTTGAACCAGTCAGCCGCTACCGTCCGTCCTGCCTTGCACTCAATGGAGAATACCGTTTCCGGGCCGTGTTCCACCAGCAAATCAATTTCATTGCCCGTGCTGTCGCGCCAGAAGTACAGGCGATTGGGCAAGGCATGGTTACACAGGTGTTTGGTCAACTCACTTACTACCCAGGTTTCAAACAGCGCACCGCGCAAGCTGCCCAGTTCCAGATCATCAGCCCTGCGAACGCCGGCCAGCCAGGCCGCCAGGCCGGTATCGAGAAAATACAGCTTGGGCGTTTTGACCAGCCGTTTGCCCAGATTGCGATGCCAGGGCGGCAGCAGCACCACCAGATAGCTCGCTTCCAGAATCGAAATCCAGCTTTTCGCCGTGTTGTGCGTGATGCCGCAATCCGCCGCCAGCGCCGAAAGGTTGAGCATCTGCCCGGTGCGGGCGGCGCACATGCGCAGGAAACGCTGGAAGGCTGCCAAATCGCGCACGTTGATCAGCTGGCGCAAATCGCGCTCGATATAAGTGGCGACGTAATCGGCATACCAGACATGCGGCGGAATTCCCCGGTCGAACATCGGCGGATAGAAGCCTTGCAGCAGCATGGCTTCAAGGTTTTTCGGCGCAAACCCTGCAAGCAATTCGCCATGCGTGAACGGCAACAAGTGCAGATAACCCACCCTCCCCGCCAGCGACTGGGAAATACTCTGGTTCAGACTGAACTGCTGCGAGCCGGTAAGGATGAACAAGCCCATGCGGTGATCCGCATCCAGCCTGGTTTGCAGGTAAGAAAACAATTCCGGCGCACGCTGCACTTCATCCAGTATCGCACCGTCGGGAAACCGCGCGAGAAACCCGCGCGGATCGCTTAACGCAAATTCGCGCTGATCAGGGTCTTCCAGCGAACAGTAGGGTTTATCGGGAAACACGGCTTGCGCCAGCGTCGTCTTGCCCGCCTGGCGCGGGCCGGTAAGCGCCACTGCCGGATACCAGGTGGCGAGTTGTTTCAGGGTGGCGGTGGCGGAGCGGTTGATCATGACTGCGATTTTGCCAGTAATTTACAAATTGTCAATTCGATTTACAATTTACTCTAAGCAGCTCCTGCTGATCGCCCGCCGGTTCGAACGGCTGGTGCAGGCGGCAGGGACTGTTGGGGAAGGTGATGATATCCATGGTGAGGGGCGTATTGTACGGGGAATGGAGCGATTGCCAAACGGTGAGGTGTAGAGGAAAATGCAGACCCTGGAACAAGGCCGCTATATGACGTTCTTGGCTAACGCACCCGACGCGGTCTGGAATAAACCAATTCAATATTGAAGACGCACAACAATTCATGGAGGAACCTTGACTACCCAGGTTGAAATTTTAGAGTCAGAAGCATTGCAACTTCCGGCAGCCGAGCGGGCACTGCTGGTGCAGGCGCTCATTGCCAGCCTTGATGCGGAAGCCGGGGTCGAAGAGGAATGGGTGGTGGAGGTTGAGCGCAGACATGCGCAAATCGAATCCGGTGAAGTCCAGATGATACCGGGGCCTGAAACGCTCGAAAAAATCCGGGCCAAATACGCATGAATTATTCGCTGCATCCGGAAGCGTCTCAAGACCTCGACGATGCGGCAGCGTACTACCAGAAGCAGGCGGGAAACGCCCTGTCGCAGGCATTGCTTGCGAATTCGAGCGTTCGGTCGAGCGCCTGCTCCGGAAATCTCACCGAGCAACTCCGAGCTGATAGCAACAAGGGATTCGACAAGGCCGCAAAAGACATGATTATTAATCTTGATGGACAACTTGCCCGCTTCAGAGAGAAGGTGAAAGAACTACCGAATGAGTACGGGCTTATTAAATAGCAGGGAATTACGTTCTATACTTTTGAAATTTTCACATCAATAAATTTTGAATGTTGGAGGAATTATGAAACGTACAAACGGGTTTCTTTTAATAGCATTCCTGGTCTTCTTGCCCATTATCGCCTTGATTGGCGGTTGCGCCACGGGTACAACCAAACACGCCACCAGCGTAGTCGATTATCTTTTTCCAGACACTAAGGAACCTGTCGTGACGCCTGGCATTCCGGTGCTAACTTTGCCCCTGCGCGTAGGTATCGCATTCGTACCGAGCGACAGCACAAAGGGTGGGCGCGGCAGCCAGTTCAGGGGTGGTTTCCCGCCATTTCATGGTGGCGCTCTCGCGCTTACCGAAAAAAGAAAAGCAGACCTCATGCAAGAGGTTGCCAACCACTTCAAGAAATATTCCTTCGTCAAGGAGATCGAAATTGTTCCCTCGGCCTATCTCAAGCCGGGCGGCAGTTTTGCCAATCTCGACCAAATTCGTACCATGTACGGGGTTGACATCATCGCGTTGCTATCCTACGACCAAGTTCAGTTTACCGACCAAGGTAAGCTCAGCCTCACGTATTGGACCATCGTGGGAGCCTATGTCATTCCCGGCGAGAAAAATGACACCCACACCATGATTGATGCGGTTGTGTATGACATAACGAGCCGCAAGATGCTTTTCCGTGCACCCGGCATGAGCCACATAAAAGGTTCGGCCACACTGGTAAATCTAAGTGAGGAGCTACGCGCCGATAGCGATAAAGGCTTCAGCGATGCTGCGAAGGAGATGATAGTAAATCTGGATGATCAACTCGCACACTTTAAGGAAAAAGTGAAAGAGCGCCCGGCGGAGTACAAAGTTGTGCGCACACCGGGTTACACCGGCGGTGGCACTGGCGGCGGAAGTATAGATCCAATCTCGCTGATGTTACTTGTAGGTTTTGGTGGATACTTCTTTTGGAAGCAGAAGCGCATTTGACCGCAGTGCGGTTCCCGGTTTGGACGCTGGTGATTTGCGCCAGTGCTGTACTCATTTTCAATTCTCCAGAGCTGCGAACTCTTTTAATTTACGACCGCGCCGCGATCACTCACGGAGAGCTTTGGCGGTTGGTAACCGGCAACCTTGTTCATCTCTCGAACACTCACCTAGCCTACGATTTGGTCGCTTTTCTCATCGCAGGTACGATCATCGAAATCCGCTGTTATCGTTTTTTTCCAACGCTGTGCCTCTCAGCAGCCATACTCATCGGCATCATTCTTTACGGGGTTGAGCCTGGAATGTATTTTTATGCAGGCCTATCCGGTGTCGTGACCGCTGCTATTACATATCTGTGCTTGCACGGACTGACCGAGAAAGGAATGTGGCGTTGGCTATGCGCCGCCATGTTGGCAGGTGTGATTGCCAAGATTGGAATTGAGTTGATGCTTGACCAATCTTTCTTGTTATCAGTCGGCACAGAAGAGTTTGTACCAGTCCCACTTAGTCATCTTATTGGAACCGTTACCGCAATACTTCTTTTTTTGATGAGTTTATCAGCAAGTTTGGAACACCCAAAGAATGCCTTGTGACAGCGTAGCAAACACTATATGCGCAGCACACGCTAACTGGCTTTCAGAGGCGCAGGTATAATTCACGCCATGGGAAGACCTCAGATATATCTTAGCCAGACTCGATTAACTTCCTGAACACCATCACATGAAGAATCTCGCTCACCACATCGCCTCTCTGGCAATTACCGCATGGGTCGGCGGACTGTGGGCCATAGGCTATGCCGTGACAATTCTCTTCCGTGCCCAACCGGACAAACAGCTTGCCGGGATGCTGTCCGGGCACATGTTCGCGGTGACCAGCTATGTCGGGATCGTTTGCGGTGCGTACCTGTTGCTCTACCGTCTAGCCATCTCCGGCAAAGCCGCTGTGCGTGAGTGGTTGTTCTGGCTGGTTGCGGCGATGCTCGTCATCACGCTGCTGCTCGAGTTCGGCGTCTACCCCCTGATGGCGGAAATCAGGCTGCAAGCCCATTCACCGGACGTGATGCAAAGCGCGGTGGCCGAGAGCTACAAGATGTGGCACGGGATATCGAGCATTCTGTATCTGGTGGAGAGCCTGCTCGGCGCGGCGCTGGTCATCAAGTCGATGCAAAAGCCGGCGTAGCCCGGATTGCATCCGGGCTACAAACAATTCCATCTCTCTGCACCGGCAAGAAAACCTCTTGCCCCTTTATTCGCATCGGCGCGCCTTTGGCGAATCAGCCCGGGTTGTCTACCGAGAACATGCTCCACGAAATTAAACGGGTCGGCATCGCATTTCACTCTCGTTGCTTCGCCGCCACTTCAAATAGAACGGCCCAGCTTCGCATCACGTTTTCGCATTGTGCTTCTCGAGTTCTTCCATCGCCTCACCTGCTATTTCCCGCACTTCTTCGTGTGCATCATTGAGGCAGTTTTCAACATGAGTGCGCGCGGCTGCGCTGCCGGTGAGGCCGAGCAGATGGCATGCGTCGGCGCGCACGCGATGGTCGGCATGGCGGGTGAGTTCGGCCAGTTGCGGCAGCAGCTTTCGTAGTGCTGGTGTGTTGGCATGAGCTTCCAGCAGCGCGCTGACGCCAAGGCGCACTCCGAGATTGGCCCCGGGATTAGCGATGATGGCGAGCAGCGGCTTGAGGCGCTGTGTATCCGCATCGATAAATGCCACGGCCTGCTGGTAGCCGCCTTGCTTTAACAAGTGTTCGACATAGTGCGCTGTACCTTTTTCGCCACTCGCCCATTCGGCCCATTGCCGCAGCTCGGCAGGGCTTTGCGCGCCGGTGAGGGTAAACGGTCCCAGGCGCAGCCAGGGGGCGGCGCGCACGCCCTGTTCCGCAGCCTGTTCGGGATGCGCGGCAACATTCACTACCGTCAATTTCCCGATAAGCGCCTGCTTCATCAACTCGTTCAGCCCCTGCAAGACGGTTGCGCAGTGTGGGCAGCCGGGGGCGATAAAGAGCAGGGCATCGGGAGGAGGCATGTGATTCATAGGGATATCTTTAACCCAAATATCTCTTTTCGTCCACGAACAACACGAAAGTCACGAAATAATTTCACGAATCAGATAAGGACAGCAAATCACCCGGCAGGTGATGGCGCTAATCACAATATATGTTTGGCTCTGTTCGTGTTTTTTCGTGTATTTCGTGGACAACGGCTTGTTCCATGATGCCTAATGTGATCAGCATCGCAATACGTTTCAACTACTTACCCTGTATCGTGACAACAATGCGGCGATTGCCGCCATGGTTGCGGTGCTCACACAGGTAAATTCCCTGCCAGGTGCCCAGCCTTGGCTGGCCATCGGCAATCGGGATGTTCAGGCTGTTGCCGAGCAGGCTGGCTTTCAGGTGCGCGGGCAGGTCGTCAATGCCTTCATCCCGATGCCGATACCAGGGCTGGTCTTCAGGCACGGCGTGGTTGAAGTAGCTCTCAAAATCCCGGCGCACCGTGGGATCGGCATTTTCGTTAATGGTTAATGATGCGGAGGTGTGCATGATAAATACATTCATCATGCCGATCCTGAAATTGCGCAGCTCGGGCAGTTCACGCAGCAGCTCTTCTGTAATCAGATGAAAGCCACGGGCTTTTGGTTTCAGGAGTATCTCTCTTTGTATCCACATATCGATGCGCCGTCTGTCAAAAGGTGCCGGGATCGACAAACAAGGTGAAAAAAACAATTCGCTCCCATTTATTTGCATCGGGTCGCATTGTGCGAATCAGCCGGGGTTATCTACCGAGAACATGCTCCAAGGGTAGGTAATCCACAGCTGGCTTTGCGCGCCCTCTCTGCCATTTGCCAGATCGAAGCGGATGATCACGCCGGAAAGCACCACGCGTGCGCCTATCCCGTAACTCTCGCGTCCGTCTTTGAACAGTTTGCTGAATTCATCCGCGACCATGCCGCGTTCCCAGAAAGCGGCAAGCTGGATGCCGGTGCGTACCCCCTTCGCCACAAAGATATCGAACGGGGTGCGCTCATCTGTCAGGTTCCAGCGGTACTCGGCGCCATAGGACAACGCCTGTCCGGCATAGAAACGCCCGTTATCGTATGAACGCAAGCGCTGGGTTCCTCCCAACGGTGAGGCGGTGCCATACTGGTTGTTTGCCTGCATACCCGCCAATAGCTTGGCTTCGACAGACTGGCAGCTATTGCGATCAGGCCCGACCGGGTATTGGGTGCAATTCAATCCATGGCGCTGTTGCAGCAAGGCGTAGTCGTTAAGACCCTTACGGGTGACATGGGCACGCGAGTAAAACAAATTGAATACCAGCGTATCCCATTTGCGCGTCGGCAAATAGCCGGTGAGATTGTAATCGTTGACGAAATACTCGCTCATATCCGCATTGCGGCCATTGGGCAGGCGGCTGGAAAACTCCAGGCGCACTCCATCGCGAGGATCGACTCTGTCATCGGTCAGATCAAGGGAGCCGCCCAGGGTATATGAGTTGCCGCTATTCCAGCTGGTATCCACCCCCGCAAACGCCTGTTTATCCTTATCCAGCACTTCAAGCAGGCGATTCCGCCCGCTCAACATGCGTGCAAAAATCTCATAGCGGCGCTGATCGAAAGTCAGGGTCATCTGCCCCAGCACATATGCGCCTTCCACTTTGGGGTAGATCACATCGTCCGGGTCGGATAAGACGCCGCGGTTGTAGGATGTCGCTGCCACGCGATAATCATTATAGCCTACGTCAACTAACAGGCGCTGCGGCACGATGTGGTAATCCAGCAATGCGGCGCCGGTCGCCTTGATATCGCCGCGCACATAGTAGCCGGTAAAGTCGGTATCGCCATCGCCCATGTTCAGCACGCTGACCCCGAATCCGGCCGCGCTGCCCATGCCAGGTATTTCACCGATAATCGGATAGAAATAGTAGCCAGAATCCCGGCCAAACTGATCCTTGCGCCGCTCGACCACCTCGGCAAAGCTCGCACTGCTGAACAGCATCAGCAGTATCACCCCGATCCAGAACCTTCTGAATTCGTTTTGCATGATGATGGCCTCCTGCCTATCCGATAACCTGTATGGTTTGAATCAAGAATGGCATCAATGTACGACGACAAAACCATTTCAGTTCAGCATACACCGTCCAGCATACCTCGTGAAGATAGCGTGCATTTCCAGGACTCGTACAAACAATTCGGGCTACTTGTGAAGGTTACTATTGCCTTGGTCAATAACACATTGCAAGGGTACTAGTTTGATTGCCAAACGGAAAACCATGGCGGAGAATGACCGCTCGCCTATCTATTGATGGGAGAAAACCATAATGGAAGAGAGCCACCATGAAAACAATCCGCATAAACCGAAAATTCTCCCTACTGTTCGCGTCACTGGCGCTTGCGATTTCACCAGCGGCATGGGCCTACGACTCGGCAGTCAATGTCGGCCTCGGCCAGTATTCGTTAGACTATCAAGATCAGGCGCGAAGCGCGAATGGGAAAACGACTGGGTGGCGTCTGGGCTATGTCGGCCGCTTCAACGAATACCTCGGTTTCGAAATTCGCCTGGGCGGGACCGGCGAAACCAGCGCCGCCGGCCTGAAACTGAATCCTGCACTCTTTTTGTCGCCATTGTTTCGCCCGTCGTTTCCAGTCGGCGAAAAAGTCAAACTCTATGGCCTGATCGGTTTCACCAGCCTGGCTGTTGGCCGCACAACGGCGACTGCCACAGAGGAAATCATTGCCCGCGTTGGAGGAAGTCTTGGCGTGGGCGCCGATTTCTATTTCAACGAACACATGGCGGCCGGCATCGAGTTGATTTCATATCAGCGCAATGTCGATTACGGCCCGAACAGCGATACTTCAAACTGGACCGGCGTGACTCAAGCCAAGGTTTCGCTGAGCAGTATAACGGCCAGTTTCAAATACCAGTTCTGAGTGAAGCAAACAACGTAGCCCGGATTCAATCCGGCTTCCCCCGATTTTTTCCGTGCTCAGTCAAGCTGATTCCAGGCTGCTGACAACTTTACCTCTGCGCCCCGATTCACTCTTTACCCGGCGCGGGTATAATTCGCACTCTCATTTAAACCGCTAGGAAATATCTTGGAACTCTCTACTCGCGTACAAGCCATCAAGCCTTCCCCCACCCTCGCTGTCACCGCCCGTGCAGCGAAGCTGAAAGCCGAAGGTAAAGACATCATCGGGCTGGGCGCGGGCGAACCGGATTTCGACACGCCGCAGCACATCAAGGATGCGGCGATTGGCGCGATCAACAGGGGTTTCACCAAATACACCGCCGTCGGCGGCACGCCGTCGCTCAAGGCAGCGGTCATCGCGAAGTTCAAGCGCGACAACGGGCTGGACTACACGGCGAAACAGATCCTGGTTTCCTGCGGCGGCAAACAGAGCTTCTTCAACCTGGCGCTTGCCTACATCAATCCCGGCGACGAGGTGATCATCCCCGCGCCTTACTGGGTTTCCTATCCCGACATCGTGCTCATCGCCGAGGGCAAGCCGGTGATCGTGCAGGCGGGCATTGAGCAGGGTTTCAGGATGACCGCCGCGCAACTGGAAGCGGCGATCACGCCGAGAACCAGAATGGTAGTGATCAACAGCCCGAGCAATCCGTCCGGCGCGGTATACACGTTTGAGGAGCTGAAGGCGTTGGGCGAGGTGCTGCGCAAGCATCCGAACATTCTGATCGCCACCGACGATATGTACGAGCATATCGCGCTGACCGATGCGAAATTTGCCAACATCCTGAATGCCTGCCCCGACCTGTATCCGCGCACGATGGTACTGAACGGCGTGTCCAAGGCCTATTCGATGACCGGCTGGCGCATCGGCTACGCTGCGGGACCTGAGAACATCATCACCGCGATGGAGAACGTGCAGTCGCAAAGCACTTCGAACCCGACTTCGATTTCGCAGGTGGCGGCGGAAGCGGCATTGAATGGCGACCAGGGCTGCATCGTGCCGATGCTGAAGGCTTTCCGCGAACGGCATGTGTTCGTGGTGAATGAACTGAACAAGATTCCCGGTGTGCAGTGCATCATGGCGGGCGGCGCATTCTATGCCTTCCCGGACATGCGCCCGGCGATTGCCAGGCTGCATCAACGCGGCACGATCAAGGAGGCGACCGACATCGCGTTGTCCGAATACCTGCTGGAACAAGGTGGCGTCGCGGTGGTGCCCGGCTCGGCCTTCGGCAGCGAGGGCTATGTCCGCCTGTCGTTCGCCACCTCGATGGAAAATCTCAGGATGGCGCTGGAGCGGCTCGCGAAAGCGCTGTCGTGAGATTTCGGTGAAGGCTAATCTTCAGGTTATGCCGAAACCACAATTTCACAAAAGCGCTGGAGCGGCTCGCGAAAGCGCTGTCGTGAGGTTTCGGTGAAGGCTAACCTTCAGGTTATGCCGAAACCACAATCTCAAACAGGCGCTGGAGCGGATGCACAAGGCGATTGCCTGAGCAGTTACCCGGTAGCGTACATGACGCATGGACGCACACCGCTCTCCCCCACACCTTTCCCCCAAGATCAGGGAGCTTTTCCTCACGCTCCTTCGGGGAGAAGAACAGAAGGTGGGGCACTTTGTGGCGGATCATCTATTGCCATGTTCTGTGTAAATCTCAATAGACACCTGTTTGCCGCCGGACTTGCCGGCCTGATGATCGGCGCGCCTCTGCCGGCCTGGTGGCCGGCTGCGCTGCACGGCATTTCCAGTGCCCATGCCGCTGCTGCCGCAACCCCGCGCGCGGCGACGCCCCGCGGCCCGCTCGGCGAAGATGAGAAGGCGAACATCGCTTTGTTCAAGTCCGCCTCGCCGTCGGTCGTGCATATCACCACACTCGAATACGCACGCAGCCTTTTTTCGCTCGATGTGATGCAAATCCCGCGCGGGACGGGTAGCGGTTTTGTCTGGGATGAGCAAGGGCGCATCGTCACCAACTACCACGTGATCCAGGGCGCCAATGCGGCAACCATCACGCTTCATGACCAGAGCACCTGGAAAGCCCGCCTGGTTGGCGCCTTTCCCGACCGCGACCTGGCGGTGCTGCAAATCGATGCCCCCCATGAGAAGCTCAAGCCCATTGCTATCGGCACCAGCCGCGACCTTGTTGTCGGCCAGCGGGTCTACGCCATCGGTAATCCCTTCGGGCTTGACCAGACCCTCACCATCGGCATCATCAGCGCGCTGAACCGCGAGATAGAATCGGCCACACAGCGCAAGATCCGCGGCGTCATCCAGACCGATGCCGCCATCAATCCGGGCAATTCGGGCGGCCCTCTGCTCGATTCTTCTGGCCGGTTGATCGGGGTGAATACCTCGATTTACAGCCCGTCCGGGGCATCAGCCGGTATCGGGTTCGCCATTCCGGTTGATGAGATAAACCGCATCGTCCCCCGCCTGATCAGGGACGGCAAGTTCGAACGTCCCGTGCTCGGCGTACAGTACGCACCGGCGCAACTCCTCCCGGCGCTTGGACTTAAAAATGGCGTAGCCGTGCTTGATGTCGTCCCGGGCGGGCCTGCGGGAATTGCCGGCCTGAAGCCGTTCTACCGGAATTCGTTCGGTAACATCGTGGTCGGCGATGTCATCGTCGCCATCGACGACCGGGCGGTCGAGAATACAGATGATTTATTTGAAGCTTTTGAGGAACACCAGCCCGGGGACAGGGTCGTCCTGACCGTGCTGCGCGGGAAAAAACAGGTGCGGCAACGCCTTACGGTAAAGCTGGCATCACCGGATTGAGCCGGTTGGAGTACGCAAAATACCTGGCGAAAAAGCAATCCCTAAGTGTCGTTTCTCAATAGGTTGTTCACCCGAGATGAGAGAAGATGAGGGTTCTCAAATCCTTTCAACTACTCTCGGAGTCCCGGATGAACAGCCATAAGAATGCCCGTTTAACGTCTTTAGGTCGAGCCCATTTAATCAAGCAAGTTGACCGCCTCGGTTTGCATGTTGCTGCCGCTCAAGCCGGTATCAGCACCCGCCGTGCCAGGGAATGGCGGCGGCGCTTCGATGAATACGGCAAGGATGGCTTGAGCGACCGAACGTCGCGCCCGCACCGCAGTCCACGCTCGACTGCGGCTTCGATCTGCGAACGCATCATCAATCTGCGCCGCAATCACCGGCTGCCCTATACACAGATCGCATGCCGAACCGGTGTTTCGCCGGCAACGGTGGGGCGCATCTGCAGCAAGGCTTGCGTCGCCAAACTGCCACCTGTCGAGGCAGCGCCGCCCAAGCGTCGTTACGAGCGCCAGACACCTGGCGAGTTGTTGCACTTGGACACCAAGAAACTGGCCCGCTTCGATCGGCCCGGACACCGGGTGACCGGTGACGTCAGCCGGTTTAGCAAGAAACCCGGCTACCAGGCGCTTCATGTCGCCATCGATGACCACTCGCGCGTCGGATTCAGTCTGATGCTGGCCGACGAAACGACCAGGAGCGCCATCGCGTTTGTCTTTGCCGCGTTGCGCTATTACCGTGCGCTGGGCGTTAAGGTAACCGGCATCATGACCGACAACGGATCGGCCTGCCGCTCAAAGAAATTCGCCAAGCTGCTGCGCCGCCTTAAAATCCGGCATCTGCGCACCCGGCCTTATACCCCACGCACCAACGGCAAGGCCGAACGGTTCATCCAGACGCTGCTGCGGGAATGGGCGTATGCGTATACCTACCCCAACTCGGAGGCCAGAACTTGTGAGTTGCCGTACTGGATTATCCATTACAATTTCCATCGCCCTCATTCCGCAACCGGGAATATGCCTCCCGTGTCTCGTCTCGGATTTATAGGGAACAACGTGGTGAGAAACTACACCTAAGGGACAAAGCGTAAAGTGGGTCTGTCGATCACCCCGCCGATTTGCAGATCGACTGGCTTCATCCCTTCCCCAAGCGCCAGCCTGGCGGTAATGCTTCCCGACAATTGTTGCTTGTCGATATCCAGCGTAGCGGACGCATCCAGCACCTTCGTGGTGATTCTTGTCTGCTTGAAATGAAGGGTGTTGTCGGCATATGCAACGTCGCCGCTGAGTTCATCGAAGTGCGTCCTGCCGCCCGGCAAGTGTTCCCTGCTGTGCGCACGCGCAGTCTCGACGATGTCCATGCCGCCGATCACCCCGTTTTTGGCCATGAAGCTGCCCTCCAGCAGCACGGAGTCAGCCAGGCCGGCCAGGTCTGCTGCCGCCATTTTGAAGTTCGCCGAGCCTTCAACGTTGCCCTCCAATAAATTGTTCAGGCGCTGCATGGTGATTGTTTTAGCCACGATGTCTCCTTGCGCACGCCAGCCAGAGCGCCAAGCGATGCGCGCTTTCCCATGCAATATGCCCCCCAAAATCCGGCCATCGAATTCGCTGATCGATAAGTCGTTGTCGCTTAATTCACCCTTTGCGGTCAACTCTTCAAAGTGCCAATTCGGCAGCAGCGGCAATGCGCTGTCGCGCACTGTTAGCGCAATTTTCAGCTTGTTACCCAAAGTAGCGCTGATATCCAGCACGTATTTGCCGGCATTCGAGTGCAGATTGGCATTGGCAAATTCGCCAAGCGGATCAAAATTCAACACGCCCTCTACGCCAGTCAATTGGACCGCCTCCGCATCCAGTGTGCCTTGACTGACCACCATGCGAGCCACCGGATATTGATTGTCAACAGCCAGTTGTTGCATCCATGCGGATACGTTCTGCAAACCCGCGCCGCTCACCTTGACACCCTGCAACTCGATACTGTCGATTGGCTTTGCATCAATGAACAGCCCTGTGACGGAAAAATTGATCAGTGCCTGCTTCGCCTGAAATTGCTTCACTTCACCAATATATATCTCACCCAATTCCAGACGCGGCATAGGCAGAATACGTCCGGACAAGCGGCCTATGTGAACCGGCTTATCCAATTTTGCGGACAGTAATTTTTCGACATTGGCCAGATAGTCACGCGTCGGCAATACATATGGGGCAACAAACAGCGCGCCCAGCAGCAGTACCAACAGGATCACACCCATCATTAACATGAATCCCGCCAGCTTGCCCCATGAAAATGGCTTGCGCCTGACTCGTGCAACCGAAGCCGGTTTGGCGACAGGGACGACAGGGGCAGCATCGGCAGAATATTTAACCTGCTTTGCGGCTTGCTCTATTTCGGCCCTGGCAGCTTCTGCTGCGCGCTGTTCTGCTCCAGCCCGAGCCTTGGCCTGGGCTTCTGCCTGTTTTTTCGCTGCCAGAGCTTCCTCCTGCATGCGTTTTTCTACCGCGATACGCTCTTGCGTTGCCCGATGAATTTCTTCCTTGCTGGGCGTATCCCCGGCCGGTTTACTCGCGACCAATGCGGGTACTTCCTGCTGAACAGGCTGCCTGGACTCTACAGGCTGAGCCGCTCGCGCAGCATTACCCGGTTGTTGTGCGGGAATGACCTTTTCTTCTTTCGGAGGCTCGACTAACGGCAGTGATACGTCGACCTGGAATGAATCGAAGGCAAATGTATCCTGCTTGCCCGCAGGTTCTGTTCCGGTTGGTCTGGCTTTTTGCGCAGGCTGATTGTCTTTATGCAGCTTGGCCTGGGACTGGGGTTCATCGACTTGAAATGTGTCAAAAGCAAACTCACCCGGCTTGGAAAGATTTGTCTGTGCCTCCGCAGCCGATTCACTGGTTTGCGACAACATGGCTTTCCCTTCAGATGCATGACCCACATACTCATAGACCGGATGCTCGCGCCCGTGCTTGTCTTTCTGCATGCCGCGATAGCGGAACATGTCGGCATATTCATCCTTCAGCCGCGAAATAAAATCATAATAGGGACGGGAAATATAAATCTGGTCGACACCCGCGAAGCTCATCACGCGCTGCGCATCATTGATGCCGTCACCTACCATGTTGCGCTGTCCATTCATATCTTTGACGATATTGATGGGGCCAAGGTGAATACCGATTCGTACTTTCAGATCTGGAAAATCCAGATGTTGATTGGCCATGACAGTTTTGCGAAACTTCATCGCCACTTCCATAGCGTCTTCAGGATGTTGCAAAAAACCTATTGCCGCACCGTCCCCGGTATCAAGAATGATGTGCTCACCACCTCCATGGGTTATCAGACATTCGGAGACTATCTGATTGAACTGCTTTTTGATTTCGATCTGTCTGTTGACAGATTGCTTGGTATACCCGACCACATCAAAAAACAACACTGTCACAATGCTGGAGCGTGAGGTCGTTGCCTCACCGAGCCTCGGCTTATCCGCTCCGCTCAACCCTTTGACAGGATCCGTATTTTGTACCGGTTGAATCAGTATCGATTCTGCTTTCTGCCGCGTCTTCAAGCTGGCTGATTCTTCATGCGCTTTGGCAACTTCCTGCTCGGCCTTGAGGCGAGCTGCTTCGGCCTCTTGCTGATCATGCAATCTGGACGCTTCAATTTCCTGCACGGCTTTTGCTTCCGCGCTAGCACTTGCATCACTCTCGGCCTTGATGCGCGTCGCTTCCTGTTCAAGCTTGACACGCGCAGCCTCTGCTTCCTGATGCGCCTTTAATTCCGCCGCCTCGATTTCCTGCCTGGTTGTTGCTTCGGCTTCAGCCTTCAATTTTTCGGTATCTGCCGCTGCCTTGTTTGCCTTGTCTGCCGGCGTTTTCGAAGAAGATGCGCTAACTCCAGACATGAAATCCAGTTCACCTGCATCATCATCCGCCGGTTGGGTTTTATGCGGTGTAGCCATCCTGGGTGGAACCGACATCCTGGGAATATTGCCTGCCTTGGCTTTATCCGCAATGTAACCGTCCTTTTCCAACTCTTGAAGCATCGCGTCGAGGCTGGCACGCAGGCTGGGCGCGGCACGCTTGGTGATTTCACCGCAAGTCGCGGTTCCATCCACCATCAGCAGGGCACGTTTCAAATCACCAGGAAGATGCATAGTCCTGCTGTGCGCCTCATCCTCGCCTTTGCTGGTTCTGACAAAAACGGTTTTGCTATCCATATTTTATTTTAACTGAAAGCTCGCTGACTGGCAGCGGCATCCTGCAGGACGAAAGATTATCCTCCCAACAATCATCGGCAAGGTTAACAAAGACGCTTCAAACACCGCAAAAGATACTAATTTGAGGTTGACCGAGCAAAGCAAAATCACTATCATGCGCACCTCTTCATTCCCTGATAGCTCAGTCGGTAGAGCGACGGACTGTTAATCCGCAGGTCCCTGGTTCGAGTCCAGGTCGGGGAGCCAGATAAAATTTACCATGCAAATCATACAGTTTGGTCATCTTTCGAGGTGGCCATTTTTGTTTTCAGTGTATGTTTCAGTGATCGATATTCAGATAGTCCGTGGGTCGCATAGCTCAACTTTGTTGTCGGTATAAAATTTTTTGGGGCAATAAAACTGGGAAAATGAAACTATGAAAGAAATCATACAGTATCTAAAAACGAATGGAGAACGATTCGATACAGAAATAGCTAAAGCTGCCGGTATCTCTCTTGCAGCCGTCCGCCTCCATTTGACAGAGCTTACTACCAAGCATGAGGTCGTGTTGTGCCATTCAATCAGGTTTGTGAAGGGCAAGAAAGTCGAAGGGACAATTTACAGAATAGCTGGATATACTCCGCCTGCAACACCGGGCAGAAAAGCAAAGGCACAACAGTTGAACGCATCGTAGCCCTGAACAGACACTTCAACTTATCTCCACCACTCTCGCCACATCACCGTGGCACTCCGAACACTTTCCGACTAGCAGCAAGTCGCCAGCTTTAACCGCCCCTGTGAAATTGGTAATGGTCACCTCATGACGGCATTTTCCGCACCAGACATTTGAGAGCAGCATCTTGCGTGTATCAGTTGGGATGGCTGCCCATAGCTTGGCTGCGGGCGCGGTGAATTTCGGTATAAGTTCGATGGCCATCAATTTAGGAGTGGATGATCCTTGTTGACCTGGATTTTACTCTAACCGACGAGACATCCCGCCTACAGTTTCATTGCCCGATACCAGTCGTTCACGAAGTATCACTCGACACATAGGAGACGGTGAAAAATCCGAAAAGCAGACCTTCACATCGTGGAGCTAAGGGGTTGCGCGCTTTTGCGCAGTCCCGCTTGAGCGCAGGGTTGGGCAACATTTTACTTGGTAGGCTGCCCCACAACTTTGATGTCCGCATTTTGGAGCTCATACCACCCAACCACTGACCATGTGTATTTTGGATGTTGGCTGATCTCGCCATATTTGCTCTTTTCGATTTCAATTTTTCCAAGTCCACCTCTGACAAGAACGATTGCCAAGTTAGGTTCTGAATTGGGGCCCAGTGATTCATCACGTATTTCAAGTAGAGCAACTACGTTACGGTCACTGTTTATGTTTCGAGCGACGACATTGCCTGAGCCCTTGAATTTGTTCCATGCTTTCGAATATGTAGTGGCAGCTTCTTGCTCCTCTGTGACAACAAAATCTCGAAGCTCGAAGGCCGGCGTAGGTGGTTGTGAAACCCGATCACAGCCAGCAAGAACTACAGCCAATACGCATACAGAAAAAAGGTGCCGGATCATTTTGGTTCTCCTGTTGTTGCCCAACGAAGCTGTAGAAAAAGTATCTTCATAAGCGCATCCTGCCGTGAACCAAAATAAAGCCTCTTTCAAATCCCAAGTGGGTAATGCTTCATTCCGAGCAGCCGATACGGCATGATTGCACTTTCATTTTGTTA
>MGWZ01000102.1 GCA_001801175.1 Gallionellales bacterium RIFCSPLOWO2_02_FULL_57_47
GTGGGGAAAGGGCTTTTGTATTACAACAGTGAAACGGAGGCGACCTTCCTCCCCGTGTTCCCAATTTCTTGACGCGCCCATTATGCGGCGCCATTCAACAGTGCAACAAACCAGTTTTATCGAACTGCGACTGATATAGCCCAGTGTCGAGTGCAGACGTTTCCGGTTGCAGTGACCTGCTTCGGTGCCTTCATCATTTTCAAGGCGGCTTCAATTTAACATCACCTTTGTGAGACAAAATTTTGGGGAGGAACTCAATCCTTGCCCAATACCGGTCAGCACCTCAAGCACGGTGTCACCTTTGAGTGCGGCAACCAGGATGAGCGACAATGACGCCGCCCCGGCGCTTAACAACACCAGAAGAAAATGGTTCCAGGACATCTCTGTCGCAAACACAAAACAGACTTGAGCGGAAAAAACAAACCAGAATGAAGATGTATATATTAACCAGGCTGACCAAAGCAGGACTCAGTTGCTCAGATTCACCAGTCTTTGTTCAGATTCATTACATATGAAAGGGGAATCCTGTGAAAGTTTTTGCAGGCGGGTCATTAATTCTCGCTGTATTGTTTGCATCCTCAGTCGAGGCACAGCAAACTGTCAATGGTTGCCAGATCAAACGAAAAACAAGTTGCCCAAATATCAATCTTTCCGGCGCTAATTTGACCAAGTCCAATTTGTCGGGTGCCGATCTATCGGGTGCCAATCTGTCGGGTGCCAACCTGAGTTCTGGCAAAATTACGGAGGCTAACCTGGTAAAAGCAAATTTATCCAAAGCCAACCTGGCAGAGACCAACCTGTCAGAAACATATATGACCGGCGCAAACTTGTCGCATGCAAATCTTGCCAAAGCCAATCTGTCACAAAGCTCTTTGCCGGATGCCAACCTCAGGGAAGCCAACCTTACAGGCGCAGATTTGTCACTGGCCAATCTTAAAGGAGCCGATCTGACAGGTGTCAATGCAAAGAGGGCGGTATTTGTCATGACCCTCCTGGCTAACACCAACCTCACACGCGCTGATCTAACAGAGGCCACACTGATCGGTACCGATTTGCGCAACACCATTCTGGAAAGCGCAATATTTTGCAAGACCACCATGCCGGACAGAAGTATCAATAATAGCGGCTGCCAAAAATAATAAGGCTTGGCAGACAGTGGGTTCGCTGTGTTATGTGTCACGTTTGAAGTGATACAATTTCCTTTCTTCAGCTCGGTCGAGGTTTTTTACGATGCTCATCCTGATTTACGGTTCGTCAATCTGCGACGCTATCATCAAGTTACACGGTTATTCCAAAAAATACGTTCTGCCTGAGCAGTTTTTCCTTCAGGACGTGGCGTACCAGGAACAGATCGCATGTATCTAAAACTTGTTCTGGCGACTTGTTTGCTCACCTTTTTCGCCGTTGTGCTGAGTGCTTATGCCCGGCTTTCCGATGCTGGCCTTGGCTGCGCCAACTGGCCTGCCTGCTATGAGGAAAACGCGTTGAAGGAAAGACAGCCGCCTCAAACCGGAGCAGCTCGCGGACATACTTCATGGCAGTGGAAACTGCATAGCCAGGTGGTGCAGTTGCTGGGTATTTTGGCTATCGCAGTTTGTGGACTTTCGTGGAAGAAGCGTAAGGAATTGCGACTATCTCCTTTGCTTCCAACCTTGTATTTGGTTCTAATGGTGTTCATGGCGGTATTCGGCATTTGGTCTTTTTACCATCTGCCGCGACCAGTCATTGTCTCGGTGCATTTGGCGGGCGGGGTTGCCATGCTGGCGCTGTTGATTTGGATCTCGCTGAGCCAGATGACACCTGCTGTTACAGTTGATCCTGTCGAGGCGCATAAATGGCGTCCTTTTTCGTGGCTTGGTTTTGTGCTGTTGCTGGTTCAGATACTGCTCGGCGGTTGGGTGAGCTCCAATTTCGCCGCACTTGCCTGCACTGATTTTCCTCTTTGCAAAGGCTCACTGCTGCCGACGATGGATTTTTCTTGCAGCCTGGATAATTACCTTACTTCGCTTTCCGCAGAAAAGCTGACGGCGATTCACTGGGTGCATCGGATCGGCGCGCTGCTTGCAGTTCTTTATTTGAGCTGGCTGTCCGCAAGAGTCATGGCGGTGGAAGGACTGCGCAAAATTGGCAAGGCCATCCTGGGACTGGTAGTGCTTCAGTTCGTGCTTGGAATTTCCAATGTGCTGACTGGGTTGCCGCTTGCCGGTGTAGTCTTGCATAATGCGGTGGCGATGCTGTTATTGGCTACGCTGGTGTTGTTATCATTCAGGCTCCAAAACAACATATGCGGAGCCAAAATTTAGCGCGATAAATTTGCACAGTGCTCTTGGCTCTAATTCATAGAGGCTGCTTTTCTGCTCTTAGCAAAACCGAAGAGTTTTTCTGTATCGACGGCCGCGGTTGGAATAAAGTATTTCCTTTTGCCCTCAAGTAGGTCAAAATGCTTTTGCAAATCAATGACCGACAGGCAGCTATTATGCGGCGCTGCTTGAACATGAAACATGGCATGTTCAATTGGCTTGAAACTGAACTATATGAAATCCATCTATACGCTGTTTGTTCTGATTATGTGAATAGCTTTTGGGTGAAACAAAATGAATTTAGTTGCAAGGATGATACCGGATCAGCCAGTGCTATCACGCGCTGCGGCTAATGAAGTTTGCTCCCCGATTACGTGCAAGGATTGCGGCATCTTTGGCTTATGCCGCGAGGTAAATGGCCCGGATATCGATCTTCGCCTGCCGGAAACTATTGTCAGAAACCGCAGGTTGCTCAAACGCGGCGATTTGCTTTATCGTGTTGGCGAGCGTCAGCACGCTATCTATGCAATCCGCTGTGGATCAATCAAGACTTATGTGCTCACCGATGACGGACGGATACAAATTACCGGCTTTCACATTTCCGGCGAATTGCTTGGTTTGAGTGCTATTGCAGACAATCAGTCTACCAGCGAAGCCAAGGTGCTGGAAACTACGATGGTGTGCGAAGTACCCCTTGATGTGCTTGAAATGTACTGCGAGAGAGCGCCATCCGTACGTCAGCAGGTGATCAAGATCATGAGCCAGGAAATTCTCGACAATCAGGAACTGATGCTGTTGCTCGGGAAGAAGAATGCCGATGAGCGTTTGGCCACCTTCCTGCTGGGTTTTTCACGGCGCTTTCAGAAGCGCAATTACTCTCCCTCCAAGTTCAACTTGATCATGTCACGTAGCGACATCGGCAATTACCTCGGCATGGCCGAGGAAACCGTGTGCCGCGTGTTCACGCGTTTTCAGGATGATGGGCTGCTGACCACCGAACGGCGGCAAGTACAGATTCACGATCTGGCTCGTCTCAAGAGCATCGCTTGCGGCTAGCCCGTCTGTGCCAACAGTTTCCGACATTTTTTGTCGGATTTGCGGGTGTAATAATGCAGTTTGGTTGACGCGCATCAGTGAATAGTTAAATGTTTGCAGTTATGTTACGCATTAGTGGCATGGGCTGAATGAGCATGGTTTTTCGCGCATCTTTCATGTCGATTGTACGTTAAACGGCCAGCGTGAATTATGACCGGCAAGCATTTTCGGATGCGCACATCTGAAGCCGGAAAATTTTCAGCTTGCTGTTATTTTATGAACATAGCAGCCAGCCACGAATTATCTCCAAATGAACAATGGTTGAAGTGTTTCACCGGTTAAATAAATACAGCATGCACGGGACGCGTTGAATATGCGCGCTCTTGCGCGGCTGAAATGCTTTCAGTATTTATTCCTTTGTTTTGCTTGAAGCAGTACAGTAGTGTTGATTGCGGGGTTGTTAAAGATGTAATGAGGAAGCGTGTTATTTGTTTCGCAGCAAGAAGGTAAATATCACGTTGTCATTAACTTGAACTTGGTTTTGAGGGAGGGAATACTGTGGAAGCGACAAAAGCGTCACCAGTTAAGTACGATATGGAGGTGGTTCGATGGTTTACGATCGCGGCCGCTATCTACGCTGTGGTAGGTACGCTGCTCGGCGTGTGGATTGCGGCGGAACTGGCGTGGCCGTTTTTAAACTTCGATATTCCTGAACTCACTTTTGGGCGTTTGCGTCCACTGCATACAAACGCGGTGATTTTTGCGTTCGGCGGCTGTGTGCTGATGGGAACCGGCTTCTACATGGTGCAGCGCACCGGTGCGACCAGGCTGTGGAGCAATGGTTTGGCATGGTTCACCTTCTGGGGCTGGAACCTGATTATCGTATTGGCGGTGATTACTTTGCCTTTGGGAATGACCCAGGGCAAGGAATATGCTGAACTGGCGTGGCCGATTGATATCTTGATTGCGGTGGTCTGGCTGTCGTTTGGCTTGAATCACATCATGACTGTAGCGATACGCAAGACTTCGCACATCTATGTATCAAACTGGTTCACCATGGCCATGATCGTAATGATCACTTACCTGCACGTGGTGAACAGCCTGGCCATTCCGGTCAGCCTGACCAATTCCTACTCCATCTACGCCGGTGTGCAGGATGCCATGATTCAATGGTGGTGGGGGCACAATGCAGTGGGCTTCTTCCTGACCAGTGGTTTTCTGGGCATCATGTACTACTTCGTTCCCAAGCAGGCAGGCCGCCCGGTGTATTCCTATCGCCTGTCCGTACTGCACTTCTGGGCATTGACCTTCGGCTACGTATGGCTGGGTGCGCACCACCTGCAATACACCGCTTTGCCTGATTGGACTGGTTCATTGGGCGCCGCCGTCTCTCTGGCAATGATCATACCGTCCTGGGGTGGCGCGATGAACGGCATGATGACGCTGTCCGGCGCATGGGACAAACTGCGCACTGACTATATCCTGCGTTTCCTGGTGGTTTCCCTGGCATTCTATGCGATGTCCACCTTTGAAGGCCCGGTGATGTCGATCAAGACAGTGAATGCCCTGTCTCACTACACCGACTGGACCATAGGACACGTGCACTCCGGTGCTCTGGGCTGGGTGGCGATGGTTTCCTTCGGCGCGATGTACCACATGGTGAAGAAGCTGTGGAATACCGAAATGTATTCCGAAAGCCTGGTCAACGTGCATTTCTGGCTGTCAACTATCGGCACGGTGGTTTACATCGTGTCGATGTGGGTGTCCGGCATCATGCAGGGCTTGATGTGGCGTGATTACGACGAATACGGCACGCTGACCCATACCTTCGTTGAATCTGTTTTCGAGATGCACCCGTACTATGCGATGCGCGTTATCGGCGGGATTATTTTCCATCTGGGTACGTGGATAGCGCTGTACAACATCGTTATGACCGTTCGCCAGGCAAGATCTGCGCGCGGAGTTAACGCCGTTCCTGCCAACGCTTAAGGAGTGAAACATGTCTGATCACGACAAGATTTATTCGTCCAAATTACAGGACAAGGTAGAACGCAGCACAGTGTTGATGTTTGTATTAACCGCTATCGCCGTGGCGATAGGCGGTATCGTGGAAATCGTGCCGTTGTTCTATTTGCCGAATACTGCAGTGATCGGCGGAAACGGCACTTACAACGGCACGGCTCACAAGGATAGCAAAGGCAATGTCATTTCGATGGACAAGATTGTCTGGAACCCAGTCACATCCGAGCATAAAACGCTGGAAGACTGGCGGCCTGGCGACGGCGTGCGTCCCTACAAACCGCTGGAATTGGCCGGGCGTGCGGTTTATATCCGCGAAGGCTGTTACCTGTGCCACTCGCAGATGATCCGTCCGTTCCGTGACGAGAAAGACCGTTATGGCCATTACTCGATTGCGGAAGAGTCCATGTACGATCACACCTACCAGTGGGGTTCCAAGCGCACCGGCCCGGATTTGGCCCGTGTTGGAGCCAAGTATTCGGACGAGTGGCATCGCCGCCATATGAAATATCCGCGCGATGTGGTGCCCGAGTCCGTTATGCCCAACTACTACTGGCTGGAAAAGAACAAGGTGAACGTGGCTGAAAACATACAAACCATGAAGGTCATGACCATGATGCCGTTTAATCCGGTGCCCAAGACTATTTATACGGACGCCTACATCAACGACGCGAAAGCACAGTTGGAAGACAAGACCGAATTGGATGCGCTGATTGCCTACCTGCAAGGTTTGGGCAATCACATCAAGTTCGAAGAAGGTGTGAATTACCGTGACTAATTTGCTGGGATACCTGGGCATGGATGTTGCCGCCATGTCCGTGAATGACTGGATCGGGGTGTTCTTTACCCTGGTCGCGTTCATCGGCATGGCGGCAGTTTATTTCATGGTGTTCCGTCCGGCCAACAAAGACATGTTCGAGTCACAGCGCAGCATGGCGCTGGATGACGAAGACCACATCAGCATGGGAGAAAAAAAATGAGCGAAAAACACGACGTATCGGGTGTGCCAACAACCGGGCATGTATGGGACGAGGATTTGGCAGACTTGACTAATCAACCACCCAAGTGGTGGATGTTGGGATTGACCGCCAGTGCGTTGTTTGTAGTCGTATATTGCATATATTACCCGGCCATTCCACTTATGAGCACATTCACCGAAGGGATCGGTGGCTGGACGGCGATCAAGGAAATGGAAACTGACAAGGGCGAGGTGGACGCGGTGCGCGGCAAGTTTGAAGCCAAGCTCAAGGACATGACACCGGCAGCTATTTTGGCCGACAGCGAGTTGACCGAGTATGTCACTCGTTCCGGCAAGGTGCTGTTCGGTGACAATTGTGCCGCCTGCCACGGACAGAACGGCGCCGGCACCAAGGACAAGGAAGGGTTTTTCGCCCCCATACTGAATGATGATGTTTGGTTGTACGGGGGCACAATTAACCATCTCTACGAGGGTATCGTCGGTGGTCGCCAGAGCATGATGATGGCAAACAAGGACATATTGTCCGCGGACGAGATTGATACGTTGGCAAACGCTATTGCAAAGAGCCAGCCAAACTCCACACCGCTGTTTGCCGAAAAGGGCTGCACGGCTTGCCACGGCGAAGATGGCAAGGGTATGCAGGCGATGGGTTCGGCCAATCTGACCGACAATATCTGGCGTTTTGACGGATCCATCGAGGGTATCAAGCGCACAATTAATTTCGGTGTGAACTCCGGTGACCCGAAAGCCCGCGTGGCGGTGATGCCGTCCTTCAAGGAAGCCGGCAAGTTGAGCGAGTCGGAAATGAAAAAGCTGGCAGTCTATGTGTTCAAGTTTGGCGGCGGGCAGGCTGATGCACCCGCAGAAGTTGCTGCGACACCGAATCCAGTAACGGCAAAGTAATCAACCTGTGTCCGCACGGGTGTAAGACCATGCGGATCTTCTCTGGAGGAGAGTGCAAGATGAATCAGGACATGGTATTTTGGGGCGTAATCACCAGCGTGGCTGGGGCCTTTGCAGTGATGGCATGGCTGTTCTACGTGATTTACAGGAATGCAACCAATGGCGATAAGGGCAAGTAGATTTTGCACTTGCTCGAAAAAAGGAGGAGGGGTGTAGTCTCCTCCTTTTTTCATCCTGGAAACAAGATGGTTTTTGAGCAGGAACTGTATCAACAGTGGTTACAATGCTCACCTGTTGATTCTGGAATAGCGTAACCCCAGATAAACTGCCAAGCCAGTCAGGAGTGAGAGTGTGAACAAAGAAACGGAACAAAAAGAAACCGGCGCGGTCACCGGAATCTACCAGGAGTTCGAACACTGGAGTGTGAACACCGGCGGCAAGACCATACACGCCAAACGTATGCCGGGTTTTTTCCGCACCGTCAAAAATTATACACAGTCGCTCTGGCTGCTGTTCTTTCTCGGACCCTATCTGCGCTGGAACGGCAAGCAAGCCATTCTGTTCGATATTGAGCATCGCCAATTTCACTTTTTCAATCTGACGGTGCTGCCACAGGACATCTGGATGCTGTCGCTGTTGCTGCTGTTGCTGGCGATGGGCTTATTTGCCATCACCTCGGTGGCATCGCGGGTGTGGTGCGGATATTTCTGTTTTCAGACAGCGTGGACCGATTGGTTCACCTGGATAGAAGAAAAAACTGAGGGCAAACCTACGGCGCGCCGCAAGCTGGACGCGGCTCCGTGGAGTCTGGAAAAGTTCCGCAAAAAAGTCATCAAGCACTTCCTCTGGATGGTGATTGCACTGCTTACCGGCATCAGTTTTTCCATCTGGTTTGTGGATGCATTTGATTATTGGAACAAGCTGCTGCATTTCCAGTTGCCGTTGGTCGGCTGGGTGGTGCTGATCATGTTTTTCCTGGGTACTTATATCCTTGCCGGCTTCATGCGCGAACAAGTCTGCATGTGGTTGTGTCCTTATGCCCGTATTCAGGGGGTGATGACAGATTCCCAGACCATACTTCCAACTTACGACTTTAACCGCGGCGAACCGCGCGGCAAAATGCACCGTAAAGCAGCCGAAGGAAGTTTGGCGCAAGGCGATTGCATCGATTGCTATCAGTGCGTGCAGGTATGCCCGACCGGTGTCGATATCCGCGATGGGCAGCAATTGGGTTGCATTACCTGCGGCCTCTGCCTGGATGCCTGCGATTCCATCATGGACAAGGTTGGCAAGCTGCACGGGTTGATACGCTATGCGTCGCTGGATGAGTTGGAGGGTAAGCCCGCCAAGAAGATGTACCAGCACCCGCGCACCTTGGTGTACATCGGCATCATACTTATTGCTTTTGGCGTAATTGTGTATGGCCTGACTCATTTAGGTTCGATGACGCTGAAAGTGATTCCGGAACGCCAGCCATTGTTTGTAAGTCTGAGTGATGGCTCGATTCAGAACAAATATACTTTCAAGGTGCTCAACAAAACCGACAAGGATCTCTTTGTTACAGTTACGGCGGAGGGTGGTGTGAAGGATCAAGTAATTCTTGGCGCCGAAAAACCATTGCTGACCCATCATGGTCGCGGTACTTCCTTTACCATCTTCGTCAAGGCGCGCAGAGAAAACATCAAAAGGGAAGTGACACCGATAGAGTTCCGCGTTCAGAGTGTTGAAGACCCGCTGATAGCCGCGGAATACAAGACCAGGTTCAACGGTCCCAAGCCGTGATTTGATAACTTACTGAGTGAGCATGAAATGATTTCACAGGAAAATAAAAATGGCCTGCGTAACCCCTGGTTGCTCGGCATGATAGGGTTGATTATTCTGGTGCTGGGGGTGAATGGCACCTTCATCTGGTTCGCCATGCACAACCGTTCGACATTGGTAGACAGAGATTACAGCACCAAGGATCGCAAAACCAATTCCGCTGTGATGAGTGATCTGCAAGAACAAAAAACGCTTGCCTGGAAAGCTACCATCAAGCAGCCCAAGTCCATCGTAATGGATTCGCCTGCCGGATATGAAATCAGCGTAGTGGACCGGGAAGGCGCGCCAGTCAATGGAACGATGGAGGTAGAGGCCTACCGTGCCGCCGATGAGAGCAAGGATTTCAGCACGGCATTCAGGGAGGTGTCACCGGGAAACTATCAGGGCTATATCAGCTTCCCGCTTAAAGGCTACTGGGAGTTGCGCATTCACATCAAGCGCGGAAAAGATATTTTTGAGGTAGGCACCAATAAATTTATGGTTGCAGCCGCGCCCTGAAATCAGGCTTCATCCAAAAATTTGTAACCCGGTCGCACTGATAGAGTGACCGGGATTTTTTAAATTAGGAAGGTTTAAATGGCACTAACGGAAATTGACGCTTTGCGCGCCTATGCACGAATGATGAATACGCTGGATGTCTCACATATTGAACCGTTGCTGGACGATAATTTTCGTTACTCATCTCAATGGATGATCGGGGAAATTACCTCGGGGCCGGATTTTCTTGACCACATAACATCCCAATTGATCGAGATCAAACAGTCGGGCGTCAAGGCTTACGCTGAGATGGCCATAGTCTCGGCATGGGGCCATAACGAGTGCATCGTAACGGCAGAGGGCGATAAAGAAAATCTGATCGCTACGGTGTTTGCCACAGTAAGAAATGGGAAAATCCTGCGGATCGATGTGTGCGCAACGCCAAACCCAGCCGAAACCATGAGAAGCGGCGAGTATCCGTCGTGATGCTGACGGATGCCCGGAATATCAAAAATGCTCGGCGAATCCGGCGCATGAATAACCGGCATGGCACCAGCTGGCAGGCTTCCGCCTTCGATACCTTCCGCGTCAGCAAGAATAGTTGCCGGCCGGCCCTCTGACCCCTGCCCCTTGAACGACAACTGCTTCCATTGCGGTCTGCCCATCGCTTCCGCGGCGGATTATCGCGCGCGTCTTGACGGAGCGGAGCGGCGGTTTTGCTGTTTCGGCTGCCAGTCGGTATGCAGTGCCATTTTTGAAGGCGGGCTGCAAGGCTATTACCAGCGCACACCGGAAGGCGCATTGCTCGGCCCGCCGCCTGAGCCGCCCAAAGACGTTGAAATTTTCGACTTTGACGAAGTGCAGCAGGAGTTCACCACCTGCTCCGGTGATATTCGCGACATCCACCTGCTCGTCGAAGGCATCCACTGCGCCGCCTGCGTATGGCTGATCGAACGCGGCTTGCAGCGCGTGCCCGGCGTGCAGTCGGCCAACGTCAACCTGGCCGCCAGGCGGCTGCATCTGCGCTGGGACAACCGGCGCAGCAAGCTGTCCGACGTGATTCGCGCGCTCGCCAAGATCGGCTATTCAGCCGTGCCCTACGACCCGGAAAGCGCCGAAGGGGTAATCAAGAAAGCCAATCGCGCGATGCTCTACCGGCTGTTCTTCGCCGGCTTCGCCATGATGAACATGCTGTGGATTTCCATTGCGCTGTATAGCGGCGCGAACCGGGACGAGTTCCGCGATTTTTTTCACTGGATCGGGCTGGCTTTGGCCACGCCGACCTTGTTGTATGCGGGCTATCCGTTCTATCGCGGCGCATTCGGCGGCTTGCGCGCCGCCCGCCTGACGATGGATTTGCCGATTGCCATCGGCTTGAGCGTCACTTATGCCTATTCTTTTTATATCACGGTCACTGCCAACAGGATCGGCGAGGTGTATTTCGATACGGTCACCAACTTGATTTTCGTGATCCTGATTGGCCGTTATCTGGAAGGCATGTTCCGCCACCAGGCAGTTTCCGCCACCAAACGCCTGATGGAACTGCAACCGCGCGCAGCGATCGTGATGCGCGAAGGTCAGGAGCAGATGACGCCGATACGCGGTGTCAAACCTGGCGACCATGTGCTGATCAAGCCCGGCTACAAAGTGCCGGTGGATGGCATCGTGATCGAGGGGCACAGCGCGGTGAACGAGTCCATGTTAAGCGGCGAATCCGTACCGGTGAGCAAATCAACCGGCACGCAAGTTTCGGCGGGGACGGTGAACACCAACGGCGCACTGCTGGTCGAGGTGCGTACGACCATGCAGAACACCACGCTGGCAAAAATTATCCGCCTGGTCGAAGAAGCGCAATCTTCCAAGGCACCGATCCAGCGCCTGGCCGATACCATCGTGCCGTGGTTCGTGCTGGTCACGCTGGTATGCGCGACGCTTACCTTCTTCATCTGGAATGCCAGAGATTTTGAGGTCGCGCTGATGGCTGCGACCTCGGTGCTGATCATCACCTGCCCATGCGCGCTGGGCATGGCGACGCCCATGTCGATTGCGGTGGCCTCCGGCCTGGGGGCGAAACACGGCATCCTGGTCAAGAACGGGCTGGTGCTGGAAACCTTGTCCAGGGTGAACCACTTCGTGTTCGATAAGACCGGTACGCTGACCGAAGGCAGGATGAGCATCGCGCACATGCATATCGCGCCCGGTGCTGTGGCGCAGGATGTATTGCGCAGCGCGGCAGCGGTGGAACGGTACAGCGAGCACAGTGTGGCCAAGGCGATTGTTGCTGAGGCGGAGACGCAACAGCTAAATTACCGTGACGCAGCCGTACAAGGGTTTCAGGCGACCGCCGGCTTGGGGGTTGAGGCGGTGGTGGCCGGGCAAACGGTATTGCTGGGCAGCGCCGAATGGCTGACCCGTCACGGTATCGCGCTCAATGCTGAATTACAGGCGCAGGCGCACGAACTGGAAGCGCAGGCGATGAGCTGCGTGCATATCGCAATGGGCGGCACGCATCTGGCCGTATTCGCTTTGGCGGACAAATTGCGCGGCGATGCACTTAAATTGGTAACCGAGTTGCGTGCGGCGGGCATTGCGATGACCTTGCTGAGTGGAGACCGGCGGCCGGTTGCCGAGGCGATTGCACGGCAACTGGGCGGCATGGAAGTCATTGCCGAGGTATTACCCCAGGACAAGGATCAGGTGATCCGGCAGTTGCAACAGCGCGGTGCGGTGGTCGCCATGGTGGGCGACGGCATCAACGACGCGCCCGCGCTGATTCGTGCCGATGTCGGCATCGCACTCGGATCGGGCACCGATGTGTCGGTGGAAAGCGCCGACATTGTGCTGATGCACAACGAGCTGGACAAGGTGCGGCTGGCAACCTCGCTGTCGCGCCGCACCCTGCGCACCATCAAGCAGAACATCGGGCTGTCCTTCGTGTATAACATCATCATGGTGCCGCTGGCGATGATGGCGATGGTGACACCGCTGGTGGCGGCGATCACCATGCCGATCAGCTCGTTGGTGGTGATCGGCAATGCGGCACGCATACGGACTTTGTTCAAGAAGCAATAGAGGCTGCCATGGAAGTAATTTACAGTTTGATACCCGGCATGATGTTCTTCGGATTGATATTCCTTGCCGTGCTGATCTGGGCGGTTAAGAAGGGCCAGTACGAAGACATGGAAGGCAATGCCAGCCGGATTTTGATGGACGATGACGAGGAAATGATGGGACTCTCTGATGACGGCAAAAATGGCGATGCAAATAATTCCGATTCCAATTCAGCATGATGCAGGTCTGGCTGATGCCATACCTGCGATAATTCAATGACCGTTTCTGGTAGAGTCCGTCTGTGGTGCGGTGATTCTTTCCAACGAACTGCCGTTTGCTTTATTAATTGCGCTTCATGAGGAGTATTTTAGTTGCATGAAATCCTGAAATATTTGAAAGAACACGGTGAGCGGCTCGATTCGGAGATTGCTAAAGACACAGGTATCTCGCTTGCAAAAGTGCGCATCAGTGTGTCAAATTTAATCACCAGTGGTGAAGTGATCATGTGCCATTTGATCCGGTTTGAAAAGGGCAAGAAGAGCGAGGGGATGCTCTATCGGGTGGCAGGATATATTCCGCCTGTAGGCCCAGGCAGAAAACCAAAGGCGCAGACATAAGCCAGCAACTGGCTGTTCGCCTATGGCATTGGGGCAATGCACTTTGCAGTTATGATCTTGAACACAGCTTGCTGCCTGTCAAGCAAAGCTGTGTTGCTGCATCTGACCTGCACATCATGAAACGCTTATCCAGAAGGCATCCAGACTAGTTGATGATTTCGCCGTTGTTCATCAGGGGTATAACCAGTTTGTTGAAGTCTTTGGGCGGGACATATTGCAGCACGGGTTTTTCTTCATTGCCCAAGGTGATATCCAGGCCGTTGTGCGGATACAGCCAGTGGATTGCCCCGCTTTTCTTTTCCTTGATGCGTTGCGCAGGTTGGCCGAAACGCCTGCTGATAACCCCTTCTTCCAGACGAACCGACGGCATATAGGTCAGGCTGTTGATCGGCAGCGCGCGCACTCTGGCCACATCTTCCGGCGCCAGCGTGATTTTTTTGCCGCTGCCGGTTCCGCTGATGCGCAAGCCGCGTTCGTACATGCCTTGCAGCTCCGCATCGGGAACGGCGATGGTTGTGACGATTTTCGATTTCAGCCCGGTCAGAGTGACTTGCTCGAAAAACATCTCGGCGACAAGTTTTCCATCCGGTGATTTGAACAGGCTGGGCTTGGCCTCCTCCCGGAATAACTGCTCGGCCTCATTGGTAGTGGCCTGTCCCAGCGTCAAACCGAAGATGCGTATCGTGTCCGGGGTGGGGTGTTCGATATGCCAGGGCAGGCCGCTTTTGTCGTCTGGTTTGCCCGGCATCAAAAACGAGCCCACGAACACCAGAACCGAGAGTATGCCGACGCCCCAGTATATTTTGCGTCCGGTGGTCATTCTAGAGTGTGTAGGGATTGTTGTGCGGAAACTGCGGCTTTGACACGGTTTTGCGAAGCATCAAATGCTGGAAAAGGATCATCCCGGCAAACGGGCTCTCACTGCTGTTTGCCGACCAATGCATGCAAACCGGATAACTCAAGCAATTCCACCGAGCGGGCTTTGACGTTTATCAAGCCACTGTCCTGGAAGTTCGAAAAGGCGCGGCTGACGGTTTCCAGCTTTAGTCCCAGATAGCTGCCGATTTCCTGGCGCGACATGCGCAACTGGAATTGGGTCGGCGACAAGCCGCGCGCCGCAAAACGCTGTGACAGGTTGAGCAAAAACACGGCCAGGCGTTCTTCGGCGCGCATCGAACCGAGCAGCAGCATGATGCCCTGGTCGCGCACGATTTCGCGGCTCATGATCTTGTGCAGATGGCGTTGCAGGCTGGGCAATTTGCGGCTCAATACTTCAAGTTTGTTGAACGGCAACTCGCACACCTCGCTATTTTCCAGCGCTACCGCATCGCAAGTGTGGCGATCGGTGCAGATGGCATCCAGACCGATGATTTCACCGACCATCTGGAAACCGGTCACTTGCTCACGCCCGTCCTCGTGCAATACCTGGGTCTTGAAGGAGCCGCTGTAGATGGCATACAGCGACCCGAATTTGCCTCCGCTGCGATAAAGGTAATCGCCGCGCGAATAGGCGTGCTTCGCATGACTAAGATCGCACAGTTGCTGAATTTCCTGCGCATTAAGATCGACTGGCAGGCACAGTTCGCGCAGATTACAGTCGGAACAGGCTATTTTGAGTCGCGTGAGCGAGACAGATCGTTGCATGTTGATTTATCCAGAAGAATTTTGCGGGGGTGAATATGCCACGGATTTTGACATATATCAAACCGGTTAGGGTTGAATAAATGGCATAATCTTGAACATTGTGTGGGGGTATTTATGGATGAGCCAGTCGATCAACTGGTAGTGGACTTGGAGTTGATACGCAGGCTGGATAAAAACGGCCCGCGCTACACCTCCTATCCGACCGCAGACCGCTTCATTGAAGCTTTTAATTCAGAGAGTTACAGCCAATGGGTGGCAAAACGCGAGATTGGCGGCATCGCCCGCCCGTTGTCGCTGTATATCCACATCCCGTTCTGTAATACGCTGTGCTTCTACTGCGCCTGCAACAAGGTCATCACCAAGGATCGCAGCCAATCCGCCGAATATGTGCGCTACCTGATCAAGGAAATGGCGATGCAGGCGGAATTGCTCGGGCCGGGACAGGTGGTCGAGCAGTTGCACTTCGGCGGCGGCACACCGACGTTCATGAGCGATGATGAAATTCGCCAATTGATGGCGGCGATACGCCAGCATTTCAAACTGGTGGAAGACGGCGAATATTCGATCGAGATCGACCCGCGCAAGGTGAGCGATGCAACCATCGCGCTGCTCGGCAAGGAGGGTTTCAATCGCATCAGCATCGGCGTGCAGGATTTCGATGCCGAGGTGCAGCGCGCGGTGAACCGTATCCAGAGCGAAGAAGAAACACTGAACATCATCCACGCGGCGCGCGCCAACGGTTTCAAGTCGGTCAGCATCGATTTGATCTACGGGCTCCCCAAACAGACGCTGCAAGGCTTCGGCGTGACGCTGGATAAGATTATTGCCGCGAACCCGGATCGTCTGTCGATCTACAATTACGCGCATATGCCAACCGTGTTCAAACCACAGCGGCGCATCCATGAAGAGGATTTGCCCGCGCCGCAAGTCAAGCTGGATATTCTCAGCATGGCGGTGAACAAGCTGACCAACGCGGGCTATGTGTATATCGGCATGGACCACTTCGCCAAACCGGAAGACGAACTTGCCGTGGCGCAACGCCAGGGCCGGTTGCACCGCAATTTCCAGGGCTACTCGACCCATTCCGATTGCGATCTTGTTGCTCTGGGAGTCAGCGCCATCGGAAAAATCGGTCCGACCTACAGCCAGAACTATCGCGAACTGGAAGACTATTACGATGCGCTGGACAGGGATGAGTTGCCCATCATGCGTGGCCTGGAATTGAACGCCGACGACCTGGTGCGCCGCGCCATTATCCAGGCGCTTATGTGCCATTTCGAGTTATCCAAGGAATCGTTTAATATCGCTTACCTGATTGATTTCGACCACTATTTCGCCACCGAGATGGAAGAGCTGCGCGAATATGAACGCGAAGGCCTGCTGGAAATTTCTCCGCAATGGATCGAAGTGACCCCCAAGGGCCGCATGCTGATTCGCAATATCTGCATGGTATTCGACAAATACCTGCGCACCCGCACCGAGCATGCGCGCTACTCGAAAGTGATTTGATTGGGAGCGCGGGCATCCTGACCGCGCTCCGCTATAATCCCTCAGATATTTCTTCGAGGGGCGAGCATGAATAGAATCCTGAAGTGTGGTTGGGTCGCACTGCGCACGCTATCAGACTTACTCGTTATGTCCGCTCAAATTCTAAACAGTGGTGCACTTGGAATGAATAAATAGGGGACAGACCACGTTTTTCTGCTAGCATAACGCCACCGCAAACACTCAATTTGCCACCATGCCCCGTCGCGCACGCCTGTCCATCCCCGGCATCCCCTGGCACATCATCCAGCGCGGCAACAACCGCTCGGTATGTTTTTATGCCGAAGAAGACTTCCAGTTCTACCTGCATTTTCTGCAAGAGTTTGCCGTCAAGTTCGGCTGCGACATCCACGCCTACGTGCTGATGACCAACCACGTCCACCTGCTGCTCACCCCGCAACGTCCCGACAGCGCATCCCTGCTGATGAAACATCTCGGGCAGCGCTATGTGCAATACATCAACCGCACCTACAAACGCAGCGGCACATTGTGGGAAGGACGATTCCGCTCCTGCCTTACGCAGACCGAAGACTACGTGCTCGCCTGTTACCGCTACATCGAACTCAACCCGGTGCGCGCAGCGATGGTGAACCAGCCGCAGGACTACCGCTGGTCGAGCTATCACACCAATGCGCTGGGCAAGGCCAGCAGCCTGATCGTCCCGCATGACCAATACCAACGGCTCGCAATGGACGACAACAACCGCCGCGAAGCCTACCGCGCCCTGTTCAAGGCGCATCTCGATGAAGAAGTCGTCGGGCAGATACGCAACGCCACCAACGGCAACTTTGCCCTGGGCGGCGAGCGATTCCAGAAAGAAATCGAAGCCGCGTTGGGGCGGCGGGCAAGGCGCGGGCAAGCGGGCAGGCCGAGCCACAACTTCATCGACGATACAAACCAGCTCGACTTGCTCTCACCACAGCCTGAAGGCGGGTAGTCCATTTGTCGTATTGACGAAGCTGCGGCAGGGGGATAGGGTGCAAGCCAGCAAACTCACTTAAAGGTTGGGCTGATG
>MGWZ01000103.1 GCA_001801175.1 Gallionellales bacterium RIFCSPLOWO2_02_FULL_57_47
CGGGCGCAACGGGGCGGTCGTACAGCGGCGGATAACACCCGCGCAACATCGTTTCATCGGGCGCAACGGGGCGGTCGTACAGCGGCGGATAACACCCGCGCAACATCGTTTCATCCAGCGTTGCGGGTAGCAAGCCGCCTTCCCTCAACTCGGCCAACGAAAACGGCAGCAACTGCAACAACCCCGCCCGCCCCGCCAGCGACTGGCTGATGTTGGACATCAAGCCAAACTGCTGTGATCCCGTGAGAATGAACTCGCCCAACCGCTTGCGCTTGTCCACCACGCCTTGCAGATAAGAAAACAAATCCGGGCAACGCTGCACCTCGTCCAGGATCGCCCCCTGCGGAAACCGCGCCAGAAAACCGCGCGGATCGGAATCGGCAAACGAACGCTCCTCCGGGTCTTCCAGCGAAACGTAAGGCTTGCCGCCAAACAGCGTGCGCGCCAACGTCGTCTTGCCAGACTGGCGCGGCCCCGTAATCGCCAGCACGGGAAAGCCCTGCGCCAGACGCAATGCGGTGGAAAATGCGGATCGGTTTAGCATATTTGCAATTTGAAAGTGGAAACTTCAAATTGCATGGTAAGGGAAAGAAAACGGGGTGGAGGGGAAGGGGCCGTTAAAACTATTGTGACGCTGAACATCCCGCTTAAATTTTCAAGCCTTATTTTGAATTTTCTTCCCGGATTTCGTATTTTCTACCCTGTTTAACC
This sequence comes from Gallionellales bacterium RIFCSPLOWO2_02_FULL_57_47, assembly GCA_001801175.1. Lineage (GTDB taxonomy): Bacteria > Pseudomonadota > Gammaproteobacteria > Burkholderiales > Gallionellaceae > Gallionella. Next base: position 712 of record MGWZ01000103.1, read on the forward strand.
AAAGACCAAATCACCCTCACCAATTGTCGCCCCAAGGCGCGGATTGCCTGATTATGTTTTTTTCCTTCGGCGCGCTTCCTGTCGTAGTAGGCGCGCGATGCGGGGACGCATTCGATATGCCGTGCTACCGCCACCATCATAGCAGCCTTGGCGCGTGTGTTGACTTGCCGCGGCGCTTTGGTGCTGTTTTTCTTGCCGGAGCTGTTGTCCAGGGGAGCCATACCCGTGTAGATAGCCAACCCCGATTCCGTTTCGAAGCGCTCCAGCGTACCGATCTCTCCCGCAATTTCGGCCATCGTGGTTTGGCCGAATCCCGGAATGCTGCCGATGCTTTGCGCCAGTTCGGATAGCACGGAAATGTCCGCGATTTTCTGATCCATTGCCTTGATGTCTTCCCCCAGGGCGAGGATGCGGCGCGCGTCCTGCTGAATCATTTCGCCCACCCATTCGAACTCGGGCGCGAATTGCGCCTGTGGCTGCCACGCCTGTATCCGTGCCGCATAGAGTTTGCCCACGCCACGTATCGCCAGCAGGCTGCTCTGCCGCAGCTTGGCCAGCTTGGGCAGTTTGTCGCGGCAGGTAAGGAAGTTGAGGAACCACAGGTTGCCCGCTTCACCGGTGATCGTCAGCAGGCCGGGGCACACCGCATGAAGGTCGCTTTGCAGTCGGTTGAGGATGCGCACACGTTCCCAGACAAGCTGTTTGCGCCGCCGCGTGAGACGTTTGAGCTGGTCGTTGGCAACCGGTGTTGGGGCAACTTCATGCAGCGCATCTTTCGCCAGCGGCAGGTGCTCTGACAGGCGGAACAGTTCGAGTATTCTGCGCGCATCAATCGCGTCGGTCTTGGCCGGCGCCGGGAAGATTTCCTTGTAGCGGGCAAGTTTGAGGTTGTTGACGCTGTACAGGCTGTAGCCGTGACGGAGGATGTGCCCGTCTAGCGGGCGCGCCCAACCGTTGTAGCTTTCCATAGCGACCGCTACCGGCAAATGGTGGCGGTGTTCGATAGTTTCTATGTGGCTGAAGAATTCGCCGAAGCCAACAGCATTGTGGTCGATATCGAATTCGTCCAGAAGTTTGCCGTCCGGCAGCCCGATCGCCACACGGTGGCGGGTGCTGCCAACATCAACGGCGACGCGGATTGAGAGGGGGTTCATCATCGTCTCCTTGAGAAACAAGCCAGTCGGATAAAATCATCCATACGTCTCGTCTACTTTCAGAGCCACGATCTTGGTAGATTGGCACCATCCCGGCAGGCGTGTTGGATGATGCGGATGACGGGGGCGGCATTTCAGACATGAGCGAAACCCGTTTCCAAGTCCGCTGACCCCAAGAGCCACACCCCCGTCAGCTAATTATGCTACGCTTTTCACTAACGGTCGTCATCTGCAAATTCAATGGTAGACCCCAGCTTTCGACCCCAGCTTTCCACAAAAAAAATGGCGACCGTCGCGGTCGCCAAATTAAGGAAGGAGTATGAAAGGAAGGGGGAATCAACAACGTCATACTCGGAATGAACTATATCCGTCCAGCCTAAAAAATACCTTGATCCGCGTCAACCTTAATGCAAATTCCAATCTAATATTTTCGAATCTTGCTAACTGCTGGCAACTGGCGACTCAACTCCCCCGCCCTGCCCGTAAACCTCCGTCAATATCTCGACAAATCGCCGTGCCTGCGGCGACAGGAATTTTCCTTTACGCAACACCAGACCATAACCACGCTGCGGGAAATACTTGTTGAGCGGGATACGCACCAGTTTCTCCTGTCCGGTCAAACAAATGTCGGTGACGATGGAGATGCCCATGCCCAGCTCCACATATTTCTTGATGACTTCCCATCCGCCCGCTTCGAGCGTGACGGTAAAGGTCAGGTTGTTTTGCTGGAAGACGTATTTGACGATGCGCCAGGTTGAAAGATGGCTGGGCGGCAAAATCATGCCGTAATGACTGATGTCCTCCAGCGTGACACTGGGCAATTGCGCCAGAGGATGATCCAAGGGTGTGATCAGTGCCGGGTCATAGGTTACTACCTGCTGGTAGGTCAGGTCGTCCGGCATGTCCAGCATGGAACCCACGGCGAAATCGATCTCGTCGGCGCGCAACATCTTCAATCCGTCCCGCCCGGTAACGTTATTTATCCTGAGCTTGACGCGCGGATGCGCGGCAACAAAACGGCGCACCGCTTCCGGCAGGATATAAAGGATCGTGGATTCGCCCGCGCCGATGTTCAGCTCACCCGACTCCAACTGGCCGTGATGGGCGGCAAAGTTTTCCTGCAAACCATCCATGCCGTCAACCAGCGGCCCGGCCAGCATGTAAAGAGACTCGCCGCTCGGCGTCAGTTTCAGGTTAGGCCCGCGCCGCTCGAACAGCGTGACCTCCAGCTCACGCTCCAATGCCTGGATTTGCAGCGTGATGGAAGGCTGACTCAAAAACAACCGCTCCGCCGCCCTGGTGATGCTGCCGCTACGCACCACCTGGCAAAAAGCCCGCAATTGCTTGAGGTTATTGTTTTTATAGTAAAGCTGTTTCTCTGTTACCATTTCAACTTCCGATAATTATCATTTATTTGAAAAACCAATACTGAACATTAATACAATTAATTAGCTGAATAATACTAATTTAATTAGTCTTATGGAACTAGATATTATGAATTACGGGGGCAAATGTACGCTTCGACCCCCGCCTTCAGAGATCCCCAATAGTTACCGAGTGAGTCCAGCTGTTACATCCAGGCTGGGGTAAGGTATTGGGATTGCTTTCAACATGGCGATACGCAAATTTATAAAATATTCCGGGCAACCGGACACCAGATACTGACTTGAGGAGTTTTTGATGCATCAAACGCAGATGGTTACGATCGACGGGAATGAAGCCGCCGCCTATATTGCCCACCTGACCAACGAGGTGATCGCAATTTACCCGATTACCCCCTCTTCGCCGATGGGTGAATATTCCGATGTCTGGTCGGCAGCCGGCACGCCCAACCTGTGGGGTACCGTTCCCGAGGTGATCACGATGCAGAGCGAAGGCGGAGCTGCCGGCGCTATTCACGGCGCGCTGCAAACCGGCTCGCTGGCGACCACTTTCACCGCCTCTCAGGGCCTGCTGCTGATGATCCCCAACATGTACAAGATCGCCGGCGAACTGACGCCGTTCGTCATGCACGTGGCGGCGCGTTCCCTGGCGGCCCAGGGGCTGTCCATTTTTGGCGACCACAGTGACGTGATGTCGGCTCGCTCGACCGGTTTTGCTTTCCTTGCTTCCAATACCGTACAGGAAGCCATGGACATGGCGCTGATCGCCCAGGCTGTTACGCTGGAATCGCGCATACCGATCCTGCATTTCTTCGATGGTTTCCGCACTTCCCACGAGGTGGCCAAGGTCGAACAGGTATCGATCGAAGTGGTGCGCGAAATGATCGACGACAAACTGGTTTTCGCCCACCGTGCACGCGCGCTGACACCCGACCATCCGGTGCTTCGCGGCACGGCGCAGAATCCGGACGTGTATTTCCAGGCTCGCGAAACGGTCAATTCCTATTACGATGCGATGCCCGCTATTGTGCAGAAGGCGATGGACAAATTCGCCAGACTCACCGGCCGCCAATACAAGCTGTATGAATACGCAGGCGCAGCGGATGCCGAACGGGTGATGATCCTGATGGGGTCGGGCGCGGACGCGGCGGAGGAAACGGTAGAGCATCTGACAGCAGCCGGCGAAAAGGTGGGGCTGGTGAAAGTGCGCCTGTATCGGCCCTTTGCCGCCGATGAGTTGCTCAAGGCGATCCCGGTCACGGCCAGAAGCATTGCCGTTCTTGACCGCACCAAGGAACCGGGAGCTGACGGCGAGCCACTGTACAAGGACGTGGTGACGGCGATTGCCGAAGCGTTCACCGCCGGCGCCAGCAGATCTGCTGCGATGCCACGTGTCGTGGGCGGTCGCTACGGCCTTTCCTCCAAGGAGTTCACGCCGGGAATGATCAAGAGCGTGTTCGATGAACTGAAAAAAGCTCAGCCGAAAAACCATTTTACGGTCGGCATCATCGACGACGTCACCCACACCAGCCTGGAGTGGGATGAGCATTTCCGCAACGATGCCAGCCGCGGCGTGAACCGCTGCATATTCTACGGCCTGGGCTCGGACGGCACGGTGGGCGCGAACAAGAACACGATGAAGATCATGGGCGAGGAGACCGAGCTTTACGGCCAGGGTTATTTCGTCTATGACTCGAAAAAAGCCGGTGCGGCGACCATCTCCCACCTGCGTTTCTCGCCAAAACCAATTCACTCCCCTTACCTGATCGGCCATAACGAGGCGAACTTCATCGGCTGCCATCAGCCGGTCTTTCTGGATCGCTACGAGATGCTGGATGCCGCAGCCGAAGGCGCAGTGTTCCTGCTCAACACGACAACACCGCCAGACAAGGTGTGGAGTCTGCTGACGCGCAAGATGCAGCAGCAGATCATCGACAAGAAGATCGAGTTCTACGCGATCGATGCCTATCCGATCGCCAAGGCGACCGGCATGGGCAACCGCATCAACACCATCATGCAGACCTGCTTCTTTGCCATTTCCGGCGTGCTGCCGCGTGAACTGGCAATCGAGAAGATCAAATACGCCGCCGAGAAATCCTACAGCAAGAAGGGCAAGGCGGTAGTGGAAGCCAACTGGAAAGCGATCGACGAAACCCTCGCGAACCTGCACAAGGTGAAAATCCCGGCCACCGCCACCAGCAGTTTTGAAATGCCCGACCCGGTGGGCACGCATGCGCCGGATTTCGTCAAACGTGTAACCGCCGAGATGATGGCTGGCCGCGGCGACCGCCTGCCGGTGAGCGCGCTGCCCGCAGATGGCACCTGGCCCACCGGCACTTCGATCTGGGACAAGCGCAAGCTGGCACAGGAAATCCCGGTGTGGGACAAAGAGTTGTGCATCTACTGCGGCAAGTGCCCGTTCGTCTGCCCGCACACCGCCATCCGTTCCAAGGTGTTCCCTGCCGAATTCGCCAAGGACGCGCCGCCCACCTTCAAGCATATTCAGATCAAGGGCAAGGAATTCGAACAGGGCATGCACGTCAGCTACCAGGTGGCGCCGGAGGACTGCACCGGTTGCGGATTGTGTGTCGACATCTGCCCGTCGGTATCCAAGACCGACCCGACCTACAAGGCGCTCAACATGCGCGAGGTAGGGCCGTTGCACGATCAGGAAAAGGAAAACTTCGAGTTTTTCCTCACGCTGCCGGAATTCGACCGCACCAAGTTGCGCACCTCCACGATCAAGGGCGCGATGATGATGCAGCCGCTGTTCGAGTTTCCCACCGCCTGTGTCGGCTGTGGTGAAACTCCCTACATCCGCCTTGCCAGCCAGTTGTTCGGCGACCGCATGGTGATCGCCAACGCCACCGGCTGTTCGTCGATTTACGGCGGCAACCTGCCCACGACGCCCTACACCAAGAATGCCGAAGGACGCGGCCCGGCCTGGGCTAATTCGCTGTTCGAGGATAACGCCGAATTCGGTCTGGGTTTCCGCGTCAGCATCGACAAGCATGCCGAACACGCGGCTGAATTGCTGAAAAAATTGCAGGGTCGTATTGATGGCGCATTGGCGGATTCCATCCTCAACGCCGATCAGGCCACGGAGGCCGGCATCTTCGCCCAGCGCGAGCGCGTCGAGCAACTGCGCAACGCACTGGCCGGCATCGATACCGCCGAGGCACGGCAACTGGCAAGCATTGCCGATTATCTGGTGAAAAAAAGCGTATGGATATTCGGCGGCGATGGCTGGGCCTATGACATCGGCTTCGGCGGACTGGATCACGTGCTGGCTTCCGGACGCAACGTCAATATTCTGGTGATGGATACCGAAGTCTATTCCAACACCGGCGGGCAGATGTCCAAGGCCACGCCACGCGGCGCCCTGGCGAAATTCGCTGCCGACGGCAAGAAAACCGGCAAGAAGGATCTGGGGTTGATTGCGATAAGTTACGGACATGTTTACGTTGCCCATGTTGCCTACGGTGCGAAGGATATCCACACGCTGAAGACCTTCATCGAGGCCGAATCTTTCGACGGTCCGTCGCTGATCATTGCCTACAGTCCCTGCGTCGAGCACGGCTACGACATGAACAAGCAACACCAGCAACAGGAACTGGCAGTCAGCACAGGTCACTGGCCACTGTACCGTTACGACCCGCGCCGCGAACAGGAAGGCAAGAATCCGCTCGCGCTCGATTCGCAGAAACCATCAGTGGCTTACCGCGAGTTCATCAAGAACGAGCCGCGCTTCCGCGGCCTGGTCAAGAACATGGATAGCGATAAAGGGAACGTGCTGGCAACGGCCTACGAAAACGAACTGAAGAAGCGTTTCGCGATCTATGAGCAGATGGCAAATGAATCCGGCACAGAAGCAGCCGGCAAGAAGGAACCGGCTGGCGCATGATCAGGTTGAAACTCTCGCACGTGTGTTTCATGCAACCTGTTGAACTTTCTTTGGTCAATGGATCAGTTTGCTTGAGATCTTCATCTGCACAAAACAAATCGTTGGTTATTTAATCGAGGTTACTCTGATGCCTGCCATAATGACTCGCCGCCGCTTTATCACTTTCATGGCCGTTGCCGCCGGCTTGCCGATGTTGCTGAAAGCGGGTGGCGCCAAAGCCAGGCCGGTGCGCTGGGAAGGCACCGCCTTGGGCGCGCCGGCTTCCATCCAGCTTTTCCATACTGATGAGGCTCAGGCACGCGCCGCCATTGCTGCCGGACTGGAAGAACTGAAACGCCTTGAGGCGATCTTCAGCGTTTACCGCGCGGACAGCTCCATCTCTGAACTCAACCGCACGGGCGTGCTCGAAAACGCACCGGACGATTTCATCGCGATGCTTACCCGCGCGTTGTCTCTGGCCAGGATCAGCGACGGGGTTTATGACCCAACCGTACAACCGGTTTGGCAAACCTATTTTCGCCACTTCACCTCAAGCAACCCCGATCCTGCCGGCCCGGCACCGCGCGATCTCGCCGCCGCGTTTGCGCTGGTGGACTGGCGCGCAGTCGAGGTGGATGCCGGACACAACCGGGTTTCCTTCACCCGCCCCGGCATGGGGCTGACACTGAACAGCGGCGCGCAGGGCTATATCACCGACCGCGTCGCCGATGTGCTGCGCAGCCACGGCTTCGACCGCATGCTGGTGGACATGGGCGAGCCGCGCGCGCTGTCGGCCAAGCCTGACGGCTCGGCCTGGCGCATCGCGATAGCCAATCCCGCCAACCCCGGCAGCGCGGTCACGACGCTGGATGTGGTAGACAAGTGCGTCTCTACCTCGGGCGGTTACGGCACGCTGTTTGATACTGCGGGCAACTTTACCCACCTGATCGATATCCGCACCGGGCGCACCGCGCCTGCACTGCTGAGTGTTTCTGTAGTGGCCGACACCGGCACGATAGCCGACGGCCTTTCCACCGCAATGCTGATGGCGCCGGTCGAACGCAGACTAGCCATACTCAAGGCTGCCGGGGGACAGAAGGCGATCTACGTCACTCCCGAGGGCGTAGTCTCAACGGTAGAGGCATGACCATGGGCGAAACTGTGGACAACATGACGGATTTCAGCGCTCCCACGATGATCGAAGGCATCGCCCAAGTCGTGGCCGTGGATGGCAACATGGCATGGCTGGTGCCAGAGTCCGGCACCAGTTGCGGCGGCTGCTCTTCCGCAGCGGCATGCGGATCCAAGGGTATCGGCACTGTGGCCAGCCGCCTGGAGGCGCGCCGCTTCCAGCTCGTCAACGATGCCGGACTCCGGGTCGGAGAACGCGTGGTATTGGGTATCCGCGAGAACGCGCTGCTCAGGGCTTCGATCACCGCTTATGTGATTCCGCTCGCGACGCTGCTGATAGCCGGTGCGCTGGCGCAGTGGGTTGCCGGCAGCGATACCGTCACGATGGCGGCGATGCTGGCAGGCCTGGTGCTCGGACTGTGGTTTGCGCGCTTGCGCGCCGGACGCCTCATGGCCAAGGGCGAACTCGCACCACGTTTTATTCGCCGCGCCAGCGCGGGCGAAACGTGCAATTCTTGAATAGCCTAGGAACAGCAGAATGCAAGGGATAGCAAAATGAAAGAATACGCACTTTTGATTATAAGCGCGGCGCTGGTCAACAACGTCATCCTGGCGCGCTTTCTCGGCCTGTGTTCGTTCATGGGCGTTACCACGCGCATCGACACCGCCGTCGGCATGGGCATGGCGACCACCTTCGTGATCACTGTATCGTCGATGGCCGACTGGGCGGTCGGTGCCTACCTGCTGGAACCCTATAACCTGTGGTACCTGCGTACCGTAACCTTCATCATGGTGATCGCCGCCGCCGTGCAGTTCACCGAACTGACCGTCAAAAAGGTGTCGCCGCATCTGTTCCAGATGCTGGGCATCTACCTGCCGCTGATTACCACCAACTGCGCGGTGCTGGGGATAGCCATACTGCTGGTCGAACACAAGATGAGTTTCATCGAAGCCACGCTGTTCGGCTTCGCTTCTTCGATCGGCTACAGCCTGGTGATGGTCATGTTTGCAGGACTGCGCGAACGGATGGCGTTGGCCGATATTCCCCGCCTTTTTGCCGGTCCGCCGATCGGCTTTATCGTCGCCAGCCTGCTGGCGCTGGCGTTCATGGGTTTCTCTGGCATGACAAGTTGAGGAGATAAATTATGTGGATCGCGATTGGCAGTCTTACGATGATGGGCGTTGTGCTGGGCGGCTTGCTCGGCGTGGCGGCGCGCTTCCTTGCCGTAAAGGAAAACCCGCTGGAAGAGGAACTGAAGGAAATGCTGCCCGGTTCGCAATGCGGCCAGTGCGGCTTTGTCGGCTGCAGCCAGTACGCGGCAGCGCTGGCAAAGGGTGGTACTTCGGTGACCCTGTGCACTCCCGGCGGCAAGGCAGTAGCCGAGGCGCTGGCCAAGAAGCTGGGCATCACCGCCGACCTCTCCGGGCACGAGGAAAAGGGGCCGGAATACGCCGTCATCAACGAGGCGCTCTGCATAGGTTGTACCCGTTGCATCAGGGAATGTTCGGTGGATGCCATTCTGGGCGCCAACAAGCTGATGCACGCGGTCATCGTCGAGGCTTGCCACGGTTGCGGCAAATGCGTCAAGGTCTGCCCCACCGACGCGATCATGATGTTTCCGGTGCCGGTGACGCTGCGCAACTGGCATTGGCCCAAGCCCGAAATTGAGACCACGCATTCGAAGCCAGAAGTTGTGCACGCACATTAGTGTAGGAGCGGGCCATGCCGCGATATCGTGCTTGTACGCGGACATGGCCCGCTCCTGCATCACACGAATTAAACGTTATTGATTGAAGGAACAAGATACTGATGAAACTTTTCCCGATTCGCGGCGGCATACATCCCGACTACCGCAAAGAGCGGACCAGCGAGAAAGCCATTGTCGCCCTGCCGATGCCGTCCGCGCTCTATATTCCGCTGCAACAGCACATAGGCGCACCGGCCGAGGTGCTGGTAGCCGAGGGTGAACTGGTCAAGAAAGGACAGATGATTGCCCGCAGCGGCGGCGCCGTGTCCTCTCCCCAGCACGCGCCCTCCTCCGGCCGCATCATGGCCGTGACCGAGGTGGCAGCTCCTCATCCGTCCGGGCTGGCGCAATCAACCATCATCCTCGAGACCGATGGCAAAGACGAATGGGGTGACCTGCCAGAACCCATCGCCGATCCATTTACCGTCGATCCGCACGTGATCCATGACCGTGTCGCACAAGCGGGCATTGTCGGCATGGGCGGTGCCGCCTTCCCCTCTGCGGTGAAGCTGAACCTGGGCACCCAGAAAAAACTCGAAATTCTGCTGCTCAACGGCGCCGAGTGCGAGCCTTACCTGACCTGCGATGACCGGGTGATGCGCGAGTATCCCGATGAAGTTATCGACGGTGCACGCATCATGGCCCACGCACTGGGGACACCCAGGGTGGTCATCGGTATCGAACAGAACAAGCCGCAGGCAATCGACATCATGACCAGGGCGGCCTCCGCTTTTCCCAATGTCGAAGTTGTCGGCGTGCCGGTGCAGTACCCGATGGGTTCCGAGCGCCATCTGGTGCAGGCGATCACCGGCCTCGAAACCCCGGTGCGCAAGCTCACCGCAGACCTTGGCATCGTGGTGCACAACGTCGCCACCGCCCGCGCCGTGCATCATGCCATTCGTTTTGGCCGCCCGCTGGTCGCACGCGTGGTGACGGTGAGCGGCGGCGCGATACGCGAACCCAACAACATTTTGACACCCATCGGCGCACGGGTAGCCGACCTGGTCGAATTCTGCGGCGGTTTTGCGGCACGTCCCGAGAGCGTAGTCAACGGCGGGCCGATGATGGGCCAGCCGCTGCCCAGCCTTGAGGTGCCGGTGGTCAAGGGTACCTCGGGCATCCTGGCGCTCACCGCCGAAGAGATCAATGACCGCCCGGCCAGCGCCTGCATCCGCTGCGGCAGTTGCGTCACCATCTGCCCCTGCGGCCTGTCGCCGGTGGATATGGCCGCCTTTGTCCGCAAGGATAATCTGGAAGGCGCCGCCAGGCTGGGTGTAATGGATTGTTTTTCATGCGGCAGTTGCTCGTGGGTATGCCCGTCGCACATTCCGCTGGTGCACTACTTCAACTACGCCAAGGGTATGTTGAACGACCTGGATCGTGAGCTCCGTAAGAATGAGCACGTCAAGGCACTGGTAGAAGCGCGCACACAACGCCTGGAGAAAGCGGCCGAAGCAAAGCGCGCCGCATTGGCCGCACGCAAACCGGCTTCAGACAATGCCCCGTCGAGCACTAGCGGTGAAGCAAAAACTGCAACCGAAGAAAAGGCCAACGCATGAGTATCGCAACAATTACCAAGAGCGGACCGTTTGCCCACGCGACAAACAGCGTCCAGAAAACAATGTTCACGGTGCTTCTTGCGCTGGCCCCGGCCACCGCTTTCAACCTCTACCTGTTCGGCTGGCCGGCGATCCTGCTGTTTACCGTCACGGTCGGCGCCTGTGTCGCAGTCGAAGCGGCATGTCTGGCACTGGCCGATCGTCCGGTGGTGGCGACACTGAGCGACTACTCTGCGGTACTTACCGGCTGGCTGCTGGCGATGAGCCTGCCGCCCTGGGCACCCTGGTGGATCGGTGTGCTGGGCGCGGTTTTTGCCATTGGCCTGGCCAAACACGCGTTCGGCGGCCTCGGCCAGAACGTGTTCAACCCAGCGATGGTGGGACGCACGGTCATGCTGGTGTCGTTCCCCGTAGTGATGACTGCCTGGGTCATGCCGCATCCGCTGTTCTCATCCGGCGCGCCGGGACTTTTTGAGGCCTTTGCGATCACCTTCGGCGGCCACATGCCCGATGCGGTGAGCGCCGCATCGGCACTGGGCCACATCAAGACCGAACTGTCGCGCCACATCCCGGTGACCCAGTCGATGGCGGATGTCCCCGGCCTGATGGACATGATGCTGGGTTATCGCGCCGGCAGCCTCGGCGAGACCTCGGCGATACTGATCCTCGCCGGCGGACTGTTCCTGATGTCCAAGCGCATCATCTCGTGGCACATCCCGTTGAGCGTGATGGGCGGGCTGTTCCTGATGGCCGCGATATTCCACGCCGTCGATCCTGCCCGCTTTGCCTCCGGCAGCTTCCATCTGGTATCCGGCGCCACTTTCCTCGGGGCGTTTTTCATCGCAACCGACTACGTCACTTCGCCGGTATCGAAAAAAGGACAATTGATTTTCGGCCTCGGCTGCGGCGTACTGATCTGGCTGATCCGCACCTTCGCCGGCTACCCCGAGGGCGTGGCCTTCGCGGTGCTGCTGATGAACGGGCTGGCCCCGATTATCGACCAGTACACCCGCCCGCGCGCTTTCGGGCGCACCGGCAAGGGTGAACCGTTGCCGCTGGGTAAGGAGAAATCATGAAGAAGCAGCGCACATGGAGCCACGGGCTGATTCTGGGCGCATTCTGCCTGGGCTTCGGGATCGTGCTTGCCGCCAGCGACCACATTACCGTGGATGATATTGCCGCACGCGCCCTGGAAGACAGGCTGAACTCGCTCGGACAGGTGATTCCGGACAGCATCCACGACAATAATCTGATCGAGGATGCCATTACGATGATGAATGAGCGCAACAAGGAAATCACCGTCTATCGCGCTACCAGGGAAGGCAAGGTAACCGGTGTGGCCTACGAGATATTCGGCGTAGGTTATGCCGGACAGATGAAGCTGATGCTGGGACTGGATGCACAGGGAAAAATCCTCGGTGTGCGCGTCCTCGCCCATAAGGAGACCGCAGGCCTGGGCGACAAAATGGAAGTCAAGAAGAGCAACTGGATACTGCGCTTCGACGGTTTGTCCCTGGATAACCCGTTGCCAGAAAAATGGAAGGTGAAGAAAGACGGCGGCCAGTTCGACCAGTTTGCCGGCGCCACGATCACGCCCCGTGGCGTGGTTGACGCCATCCGCAAGGGACTTGAATTGTTCGCTGCACACAAAGAGCAAATGATGGATCTCAGCGCACCCAAGGCGCCAATGAAGGAGGAACATAAATGACAACTCAATACCGGACCATCGTCCGCGATGGCTTATGGGAAAACAATGGCGTGTTCGCCATGCTGCTGGGCATGTGCCCGGCCATGGCGATGACGGGCACTGCCACCAACGGGTTGGGCATGGGCCTGGCGACGGCGGCGGTGATGGCAGCATCAAGCATGCTGGTGGGCATGTTCCGCAACCAGATCACCCAGGAAGTGCGCATCCCGGTATTCATCCTGGTCGTTGCCTCCATGGTGACGCTGGTAGACCTCTTCATGAATGCGTGGATGCACGAGCTTTACAAGGTGCTGGGCATGTTCATTCCGCTGATCGTGTCCAACTGCCTGCCGCTTGCCCGCCTAGAGGCTTTCGCCGGCAAGAATCCGACGCTGCCCTCGCTGATGGACGGCCTGTTCATGGGCCTCGGCTTCACCTTCGCGCTCACCCTTATCGGCGCGGTGCGCGAGATCGTTGGCGTAGGCACCCTTTTCGCCGACGCTTCGCTGCTGTTCGGCCCGGCCTTCAAGTTCATGGAAATGCGCCTGTTGCCCGCCGATACAGGCATCTTGATGATGATCCTGCCGCCCGGCGGCTTTCTGGTCCTGGGTTTCCTGGTGGTCGGCAAACGCATGCTGGACGTGCGCGCCGGCAAAGCCATCCAGATGGGCGGCGCCCACAGTGCCGCATGAGGAAACAGCCATGAAAATCGGAATCGCTTACGCCCTGCCGCATCGCCAGGTGTGGATTGATGTCGTGCTGCCCGACGGCGCCACGATCCAGGATGCCATCGAACGCTCGGGTATCCTCAAGCAGGTTCCCGAGATCAATCTGGAACAGCAAAAAGTGGGTATCTTCAGCAAGATCAGCAAGCTGGACACCGTACTCAATGACGGCGACCGCGTCGAGATCTACCGCCCGATCACCTGCGACCCGAAGACCATACCCCGCAAGGCCAAAGCGGGAGATGCAGCGTCCGAAGCTGAAGCGGGTTAAGAGCCAGTCTCAAAAATTCACGCAAGGCGCCTGACCGGCAAAGTCCACCGATTATTTGCAGCAGTTTGCGGGCTCAATCCATTTATCTTTCAAAAGAGCAATAACCATGCAGGGTGCATTTCACCCTGCAATATTCCACTGTTGAACGGGAAATGGAATTAATCCCATACCACGACGATCACCCTCCCGGACGGCACGCGTGGTCATGTCGATCCGCATCTGGCCATTGCGGCACACACAACCAGAACAGGTTGCCGGTTTGTTGTACTATTCCGCCGTCCACACGGAAAGTAGGTGCCTGACATGCTGCTCTGGTTCCAGCTTCTGCTTTGTCTTTCCATCATCGGTTACGCGGGCTATTTCCTTTCCCGTTACGGCGACATCATCGCCGAGAAGTCCGGCGTCTCCGCATCATGGGTGGGCTTGATCCTGCTGTCCACCGCCACCTCGCTGCCTGAACTGGTGACCGGCATTTCTGCTGTCACCTTCGCCAACGCGCCCAACATCGCTGTCGGCGATGTGCTGGGCAGCACGGTGTTCAACCTTGCGATCCTGGTGATGCTGGATGCGTTGTACCGGCGCGAGACGCTGTATAGCCGCGCGGCACAAGGGCATATCCTGTCGGCTGCGCTGGGTGCCATGCTGATCGCCTTCGCCGGCTTCAGCCTGCTGCTGGATCATGCGGGAATCAGTCCGGCATTCGGGCATGTGGGACTCTACTCGCCGTTCATCCTGCTGGTCTACCTGGTGGCAATGCGCGCCGTTTACAGCTATGAGCGCCGCACCCTGTCCGAATTCGTCGAGGCAAATGCCGAGCGTTATCCGGACGTCACGCTGCGCAGCGCCGTCAAGGGCTACGCACAGGCGGCACTGGCCGTGGTGCTGGCGGGTTCCTGGCTGCCGTTTGTCGCCAAGGATATTTCAGACATGATGGGCTGGGGGCAGAGCTTTGTCGGCACCCTGCTGGTGGCGGCGGTGACCTCGGCTCCCGAAGCCGCAGTGACGATCGCGGCGCTGCGCATCGGCGCGCTGGACATGGCCATCGCCAACCTGCTGGGCAGCAACCTGTTCGACATCATCATCCTGGCGGTGGACGATGTGTTTTATACCAGGGGTCCGCTGCTGGCACATGTCGAGACCAGCCACGCGCTGACCGCCTTCACCGCCGTGATGATGAGCGCGCTGGTGATCGTCGGCCTGGTGTTCCGCCCACAGGGGCGTGTCGTGCTGGGCCTGACCTGGATCAGCCTGGGGCTGTTCCTGCTGTATATCCTCAACACCTGGGTGCTCTTCCATCATGGACAATAGCAGGCACCCCTGGCACACGCTGAGCGCCGCCGAGACGGCGCAATGGCTGGAGAGCGACCTGCAATCCGGATTGAGCCGGGGCGATGCGGCAAAAAAACTGGCGCAGTTCGGTCCCAACGCGTTGCAGGAAAAGCACGGTCGTTCGCCATGGCGCATGCTGCTCGACCAGTTCACCGATTTCATGATCGTTGTGCTGATCGGCGCGGCGATCATTTCGGGGATCGTCGGCGATGTGGGCGACACCATCGCCATCGTGGTCATCGTGATCCTGAATGCGGCGATCGGTTTCGTCCAGGAATATCGCGCGGAGCATGCGATGGCGGCGCTCAAGCGCATGGCCGAGGCCAGTGCACATGTGCTGCGCGACGGCCAGACGGAAATCATCAACGCATCGGAACTGGTGCCGGGCGATGTGGTGCTGCTGGAGGCGGGTAACGTGGTGCCCGCAGATTTGCGCATCGTTGAGGCGGTACGGCTCAAGATCGACGAGTCGGCGCTCACCGGCGAATCGGTCGCGGTGGAAAAACAGGTTCACGCGCTGGATACCGCCGACGTACAGCTCGGCGACAAATTATGCCTGGCATACAAGGGCACCATCGTCACATACGGCCGGGCGCGCGGCCTGGTAGTGGCAACCGGCATGAACAGCGAATTGGGCAAGATCGCCACCCTGCTCAATGAGAGCGGCGAAAGCAAGACACCGATGCAGAAGCGTCTGGCACACCTGGGCAAGCGCCTTGCGATCGCCGCGCTGGCGATCTGCGTGATGGTCTTCGTCGTCGGCGTGCTGCGCGGCGAACCGTTGCTGCTGATGTTCATGACCGCGCTGAGCCTGGCTGTCGCGGCCATTCCCTCGGCGCTGCCGGCGGTGGTGACAATCTCGCTGGCGCTGGGCGCGCACAAGATGATCAGGCAGAACGCCCTGATCCGCCGTCTGCCCGCGGTCGAGACGCTGGGGTCGGTCAGCTTCATCTGTTCCGACAAGACCGGCACGCTCACGCAGAACAAGATGCATGTGACGGCGCTCTACGCCGCCGGCGCATTGTGGGACGCAACGCAGGGCGATAAGCAGGCGGAGCCGTGGCCGACGCTGTTCCGGGCATTGGCGCTGAACAATGACGCGCATCTGGATCACCATAACAAGGCGCGCGGCGAACCGACCGAGGCGGCTTTGCTGCACGCCGCGCAGGAGGCGGGTTACAGCAAAACCGCGCTGGAGCAGAAATCGCCGCGCCTGCTGGAACTGCCGTTTGATTCCGAACGCAAGCGCATGACCACCTTCCACGGCACGGATGCAGGCGCGATTGCCTACACCAAGGGTTCGCCGGAAACCGTCGTTCCGCTATGCGTGCGCATGCTCGGCACCGATGGCAAACAGGACATCGACCAGGCGGCATTATTACAGCAGGCCGAACTCATGGC
Organism: Gallionellales bacterium RIFCSPLOWO2_02_FULL_57_47; assembly: GCA_001801175.1. GTDB lineage: Bacteria > Pseudomonadota > Gammaproteobacteria > Burkholderiales > Gallionellaceae > Gallionella. Next base: position 16,982 of record MGWZ01000103.1, read on the forward strand.
AGCCGACGGCTTGCGCGTCCTCGCCTTTGCCTGCCGCCACTGGCCTGCATTGCCTGACGGCGCCCCCCCGGATGAGATGGAAAGCGAACTGGTGTTCCTCGGTTTTGCCGGCCTGATCGATCCGCCGCGCGGCGAAGTGAAGGAAGCCGTGGCGCAGTGCATCACCGCCGGCATCACGCCGGTGATGATCACCGGCGATCATCCCGCCACCGCACGCGCGATTGCCGGCCAGCTCGGCATTCTTGTCGATGGCGACGCGCGCGTGATGACCGGCGCGGAACTGGCGCGACTCGATCAGGAAGCGTTCGAAGCGGAAGTCGAGCACGTGCGGGTTTACGCGCGCGTCGATCCGGCGCAGAAAATCAAAATCGTCCGGGCGCTGCAAGACAGGGGCGAGGTGGTGGCGATGACCGGCGACGGCGTCAACGACGCGCCCGCGCTCAAGGCGGCGGACATCGGCGTGGCGATGGGCAAGGGCGGCACCGACGTGGCGCGCGAGGCGGCGCACATGGTGCTGCTCGACGACAATTTCGCCACAATTGTGCACGCGGTGCGCCATGGCCGCCGCCTTTACGACAACATCCGCAAGTTTATCCGCTACGGCATTTCCACCAACTCCGCCGAAATCTGGACAATCTTTCTCGCGCCTTTTCTCGGGCTGCCGATCCCGCTGCTGCCGATCCAGATCCTGTGGGTCAACCTGGTCACCGACGGCTTGCCCGGCCTGGCGCTGGCGGCGGAACCCGCCGAACGCGGCATCATGCGCCGCCCGCCGCGCCCGATGCAGGAAAGCATCTTCGCGCACGGCATGTGGCAGCACATGGTCTGGGTCGGCCTGCTGATGGCCGGGATGTGCCTGCTGGTACAGGCCTGGGCTTTGAATAGCGGCTCTGCGCACTGGCAGACGATGGTGTTCACCGTGCTGACACTGTCGCAGCTCGCGCACGTGATGGCGATACGCTCGGAAAAGGAGTCCCTGTTTGTCATCGGTTTCTTTTCCAACCGGGCGATGGCAGCCACCGTCATCTTCACCTTTATTCTCCAGATGGCGACGATCTACCTGCCCGCGCTTAACGCTATCTTCAAGACCGAACCGCTCACCATGGACGAACTGGCGATCTGTCTGGTCTTGTCGAGCGTGGTGTTCTTCGCCGTGGAAATCGAAAAGTGGCTGGTGCGGCGCGGGTTGCTGTACCGCGCATCCTGAACCCGGCACTCAAGCGGCCTATTGCAGCAGTTCGGCGCGCATCAGGCGCAGCAGCAGATCGTCGAATGTATAGAAACCGTTGGCGCATCCGGCGAGATGCTCCAGCGCAAACGCGGCGCCGGTGCCGAATGCCTCGCGCCGGATCGAGTCGTGGATCAGCCGCACGGTCTGGTGCGGAAAGCCGAAAATTACTTCATGATGACCAACGATTCCGCCGAAGCGCAGCGATGTGATTTGCCCTTCATCCACTTCCAGCGTTTCGGCGATCTTGCGTGCCGTGCCTGAAATTTCCGGCTTGTCTCTGAAATGCTGCTCGACAATATTCACGTCGGCGAAAGGCGCGGCCTTGCGCAACAGGTTGGCCGCCACGATAAGGAAATTAATGCCGAGCGTGATGTTGGGGGAACACAGTACGCGCGTGTCCCGCCCCAGGCTGCGCGCATAGTCCAAGTCGTCTTCCGAATAAGCCGAAATCGCGCTGACCAGAGCGACACCTCGTTTGCGCACTTCTTCGCCATAAGCATGGAGACTTTCCCGCGAAGAAAAATCCACTACTGCATCCACCGGCATAGCCTCGAACAGATCGGCAAAGGAGCGCTGTTCCAGACCGATTATTGGAGTATCGGTATCGGGGTGGTTCCGTGGTTCCGCGCTCGCCGAATGGCGTGCAATCCATCGCAATTCAAAACGCAAATCGTTGCTCAGCACATTGGCAACCGCCTTGCCTGCCTTGCCATAACCAACCAATCCAATGCGAATCTTCTTTGACAAAATAACTTCCTCTTTTCATTTGTTATGAGTTGCTCTGGTGATGTGCTGACTTCTGGATAAAGCTTTTAGCCATCGTGTGGTATAGCGGTGACGGGCAGATCAGTCGTGAACAGAGCTTGGCAATGAATGCAGCGGCCATAAGCGGCAATACCATTTCGTGGTTGGCTGTCATTTCCATGACGATAACGAAAGCCGTGATCGGCGCTTGGGTGACTCCGGCGAAGTAGGCGACCATCCCGAGAATGATTGTTGGGCCTGCCGGTACCGAGGTGAAGAAGTGTGCGATATTGGCGCCGAATCCTGCGCCGGCAGAGAGCGTAGGCGCCATGACTCCACCCGGTATACCGCTGATATAGGAAACAGCGGTGGCTGTCATTTTCAGCAGGCCGTAGCTTTCCGGCAATGCCGCAGTGCCATCGAGCAGTGATTTCGCTTCGCTGTAGCCGCTACCGTAAGTGGTGTTACCCGAAGCCAACCCGATCAGCGCAAGGATCAATCCGCAGACAGCTGCGAATGCCACCGGCTCTGCGCGCATCAGTTCACCAATGCGCCCGGACAGGCCTTTGTTAACCTCGATCAGCGCACGACTAAACGCGCCGCCCAGCAGCCCTCCCGAGATACCGCAGATAGCGACCACGAACCATTCGCTGCCGAATGCCAAGGATTCTGAGGTATGTCCGAAATATGAATAATTTCCGAGCAAGGCGAGCGAAGTGATACCGGCGATGATCACCGTCATAAGGATGGTCGAGCTATTGTGCTCTTCAAAAGAGCGGCTCATCTCCTCAATGGCGAAGACAATCCCCGCCAGCGGGGTGTTGAACGCAGCGGCGACTCCGGCTGCACCGCCCGCAAGAATCAAGCCCTTCTCCAGGTCATGTTTGGGAAAGCGGGCAAGACTTCCCAAGCTGTGCATGATGGATGCACCGATCTGAACGGTAGGTCCTTCGCGTCCCACAGATGCTCCAAAGAATAGTCCAAGGATGGTCAGGATGGTTTTACCTATCGCCACGCGCAGAGAAAGCACTTGCTCGCGGATTCTACTGTTTCCTTTTGGGTCAAGCGATGCAATTGTTTGGGGAATGCCGCTGCCTTGCGAACCAGGAAAAAACCTCCCGGTTGCAACGACGATCAGAACGAGTCCGAGAGGCATGAACAGCAGTGGAAGATAAGGCGAAATTTCAAGCAACTTGTGGAACAGTCCATTCGCCTGCTCGCAGGCGACCGCCAGCAGAATTGCGACCAAGCCCACGCTAATAGCGCCGCTCCAGAATACTAGCCGACTCTTCCAGTCCATAATCAGGATCACCACACACTGGAAAATCTTAACCGGCTAAGCCTCGGTAACACGCTTGCGGCGAATTGGCTCTGCCATTCAAAGACCTTGGCCTGCTTCATTATTTACTTTTGTATTTACATCTGCAAACACTACTCCGGACATATTGAATAATTTGCTTGATCTCTTTATCGGTAAAAGTTTCCGCCCAGCTCGGCATAGACTCGGAAAAACCCACCGAAACTCCACCAGACTTGGTAACCTTGAAAAGAAACTCGTCTGTTCGAGCCGATAGCAGATTGGCATCGCTCAAATTACGGGGCTTCACCCCTTCACCGAGAGTGTCTGCCAGAGGGCCATCCCCTTTCCCGGTTTCTCCGTGGCATGGAGAACAGTTCGCGATGTAGTTATCCTTGCCTGCTTCCCCTGTGTACGTTCCAGTATTAGCAGGATCAAGCTCTATATGAGAGCGACTTCTTTCTTTTTTAAGCGGTTCTTTAGCGAATCCCGCATTGGAAAAGGCAGTCATGCTCAAACATAAGACTGCGAAAATCGCGCCTATTCGATACTTGTTCATCTTGCACTCCGTTTTCTGGTTATGAAACATTAGGGAGGGTTATTTGCCAGGATGCACCTGGCCGTTTGTTGCACCTAAATCAGGCTTTTTTGCGGCTATTCTGCTGAAGGAGAGTTGCTTTTCTCTGGATTCACGTGCTTGTGTTACAGGAACAGCAACCGTTGACTTCTCCAATCATCGAAATACCTTCAGGCATTCCAGTCATCGGATCACCATGTCATTGTGGGTTCATAGACATGGCGCAGTTGCCAGTTGGCATCCTTGTAGATACTCTGTTTGAGGACAAGCATTTTTTCTGTGATTTTTGCATTTTTTTGGCTCAAGCAGGAATTGCGTAAAAACGGGTGTTGT
>MGWZ01000104.1 GCA_001801175.1 Gallionellales bacterium RIFCSPLOWO2_02_FULL_57_47
CCATGCGCACGGTGATATTTCTCATCGCTGGCAAGCTCAATTTTCAAAGATTCAACCCTCATGCCGCTTAATCCATTCGTTTTTCAAAAGAGCCAATATTGTAATGGCGGGTGTGACCCGCCCTACGCATTACGCGCTAACCAGGTCAGCGCATTTGACTCCGCTCATCACCGCTCCTTCCAGCGTAGCCGGATAGTCGCCTGCCGTGAAGTCGCCCGCAAGCAGCAGGCTGCGCAGTATCCAGGCAGTCTTTTGGCTCCGGCGTCACACGCTGCGCGTATGAGCCTACGCCGAAAAAATGCGTGAGGTCAGCACGAAACTTCAGTGCAATTACTGTGCACAACAGACTGTGCAACATCCACGCGCATTTTTAAGCACGGCGCGCTCAAAATGCGGTCTACGGTCCGTGATAATTACTCTGTCCGGTTTTCAGTGATGCTGGTCATGGCTGACAGGTAGCTGCCGGTGAAAGCGGTCAGCAGCCCAACCATCGCCATCGCCCATACGATCGTCGCACCGCTCGGCAAATCGAACCACGCCGACAGCAACAGGCCGATGGCATAACCTGCAACGCCAATACCAAAGGCATATCCCATACGCCGCGAAGCGAGCCGATATGTGGCGAGTGCCGGCACGATCAGGCTGGCGAACACCAGGTACACACCAACCAGCTGCACCGAGGCGGTGACCGCCAGGGCGAACAGCGCATAGAAACCGAGATTGCCGAGACGCGCCTGCTGCCAGCGCCATACCGCCAGCAGCACGGCGCTCAACAGCGCAGTGGCGATCAGCTGGCTGTCGTTCACCCAGAGTATCTGCCCTGCCAGCAAGTCCTTGAGATGCTCGCCGGCATGCACGTCCCGGCTCATCAGCAGAATGCCACTGCTGGCGGCAAGCACGAAGGTCAGGCCGATGCAGGCTTCTTTCACTTCGGGCAGGCGATGTTCGATCCAGGCCAGCAGCGCCGCACCGCACAGCGCGCTGCCGGCCGCGATCAATTGCACCAGCAGCGGTTGTCCGGCCAGGTCCAGCAGCCCGGCGGCAACCACGCCCAGCCCGGCGATCTGCGCCACGGCAAGGTCGGCGAAAATCACGCCGCGCGCCAGCACTTTCATGCCGAACGGGATGTGCGTCGCCAATACCAGCAGGCCCGCAACAAAGGCCGGGAAAAGTATTCCTGGTTCGAGATCGATCATTTCAGGCCAGCCAGCAGGCGCTGGATCGTGTCGTCGAACAGCGCGTACAGATCACCCGCCTGCGACGTCCCGCCGACGGTATAGGGCAGCATTACGGCGGGAATGCGCGCGCGTTCGGCGATCCATTCCGAGGGGCGCGCATTCTGGTAAGCGGCGCGCAACACCATGCGTGCCGGCTGCTGCCGCAGCTCGTTCAACACCCGGCCGAGGTATGTCGCACTGGGCTCCATGCCGGGTTTGGGTTCAAGCGTCGCCACTTTTTTCAGGCCCAGCCAATTGCTCAGGTAGGGAAAGCCGTTGTGCTGGACGATGACCGGGACGCCCCTGAGCGGAGCGGCCTGGCGCGCCCATTTTTCCAGCGCGGCTGACCATTGCCGGTCGAAGTCGGCGAGCCGCTGCCGGTAATGCGCGGCATTTGCCGGATCGAGTTGCATCAGGCGCTTTGCGAGCGCGTCGGCGATCGGCAAAAAATTGCGCGCATCGGTCTGGATGTGCGGATTGCCCAGCGCATGCACGTCGCCTTCGGCTCGGTCGAGCTTCGCCGGTACTTCCAGCATGCGCACCCATTGCGCGGCTTCGAAATAGCCGCTGCCGCCGGGCTGAACGGCGCGGTTGCCGGATTCGCGCAACACCACCGGAAGCCACGCTGTTTCCAGTTCCGCGCCGGTACACACCACCAGATCGGCACGGCGTGCCTTGGCGATCAGGCTGGGACGCGCTTCCACCCGGTGCGGGTCTTGCAGCGCTCCGGTGGCCGTGTAGATGCTGGCCTGGTCACCGGCAAGTTGTTGTGTGAGTGCTGCCCATTCCGGCTCGCAGGCGAATACGTTGAGCGCGGCCTGGGCATTGCCGCCCAGCGGCAGCAGCAACAGAACATAAAGAAATTTCTTCATACTTTTTCTCCCAAGCCGGACAAGCCGGAGCCAAAAAAAGCAGTCATTGCGAGGAGCGCAGCGACGTGGCAATCCAGATGATTTTAATGGCTGGATTGCCGCGCTTCGCTCGCAATGACCGCTACGTGTTGCATTCTTGTCATTTTTTGACATCATTCAACTGGTAAGAGACTAATAGCTGTGCGCGCCGTGTGCGCCCAGGCTCATGATGTATTGCACGAAGAACTGGTTGTCGGCCAAAGCTTGACGTGAGTTGTCGCGCGCCAGTTGCAGGCGCAGGCGCGAGAATTCGCTCGGGCTGTAGTCCAGCATCCAGCTGATGCGCGACGGGTTGAAAGCATGGTCGGCGATGACATTGCCGGCATTCGGCGCGCCAACTTGAGCAGTGCCCGGGTCGAGGCGGTCGTAGCGCAGCCCGCTACGCCATTGCGGCATGAACTGATATACGCCTTGCAGATACCAGCCGCTTTGCGTGACGGCATAGCTGTCGGTGATGGCCGCACCGGCAGTGTCGTAAGTCAGCAAGCCGCTTTCCTTGCGCCGGAAATACTCGCCCTGCAGCTTCACATAGCGGTCGCCGATGTTGCCGTTGGGCGCGTATTTCCAGACAAGGTCCAGTCCCACGGTGCTACTGTCGCCGCTGAAGCTGTTGCTCACGCCATCCGGTGTCGCGAGAAGATCAGGCACACCGTCGCTGGCACGATCCACCGCGCGCGTCTGGTGCAGCGAAGCGCCCGCGCGCCAGCTGTGTTCGATGCCGATGTCGTCGCCGACATGCGCGAACAGCACGCCCGCCCCGGCGCCGTTCTTCGCCCTGTCGCTTCCCGGGAAGCCGCGTCCCCGGCCTATTTCGCCGCCGATCTCGATGAACGTATCGCTGGGCGCCAGCCATTTGACCTGCACGCCATCCTCGCCCAGCTGGTTCTCCCACAGCGCGGCATAAACCAGCGGCTGGTCGGCGAAATCCCACGCGTGGGCATGCTGTTCGTTGAGATAGCCCAGGCCGGAAAAATAACGGCCAAACTTGAGATTCAGGCCGTTGCCCAGCGCGCTGTTTTGCACATAGGCATTTTCCACGCTCACGCCGCCGGCCGGGTCGAGTGCCAGCGTGATCGCGCCACGATAATCTGCGTCAATGTTGGCGGATATTCCAAGTTCCGACTCGCCGAGGCTGAAGCCCTGGTCATGTCCGGGATTGGTGCCCATCTCGAATCCCGTCGCGGCGGTGGCTGGGTCTTGCTTAAGACTGCCATAGGTGCCCCCTAGTATCAGCGATATGGCAGGGTTGAATGCATTTTCGCTGCTGCGTCCGGCATCAGATGCTGGCCGTGTGACGGCCTGCCGGACATCAGCTTGCGCCCGGGCCGCAGCAGACTCTGCCTGCTTGCCGGAAGCCTCGGCTGCCTGCAAGCGTTGCTCGAGTTGCGCGATGCGCTGCTCGTAGCTTTGCTTCAATTGCTGGATCTGCTCGCGGATAGCTTGCAGGTCGGCATCGCTTATCGCAGATGCGTTGAACGATTGAACCAACAGCACGGCAAGCGCCGTGCTCAAACAGGATTTCTTGAACATGATTAACTCCACAAATAGCAATGAAAAAGCCCTGCGCGGCAGGCGCAAGGAAATATCAGAAAGGCTTTATGCGGAGTAAGGCGGAGCGCGCGCCGCGAAGGCGCTGAATTCAGGGGAGGGGAAAGCGATGATCGATGCGGAAACGAGAACCGCATGTTGCTCAAGCGGGGCAATTTGTGCGGCATGACTGACAGGCGAACCGCCGAGCTGCGCATAAATGGCACATAGCTCGCACAGCTTGTCATGCGGCAGCGACTGATCCTGGGATTGCTCTTCCAGCGTATGCGCAATGCCATGCGTCAAGCCGCCAAGCTGGCTGAAAAACAGGGCAAAAACGAGAAGAAGACGGAAGGATGTCGAGCGAAACATAGGCCGCATTCTACCCGAAGGCTCAATAATGTGGCGTCGAGTTCAACCGTAATTTGTTTGCGCCTGCCTGCACGAACACATCCGAAAGTGTTTTTGTGAGCCTTACTTGACGCTCAGCCCTCGACCAAAATCGGAAGTTCAGTTTGTGTGCCCCGACCGTCTCATCATCGGCCGTTGCTGCCGTTAGCAATCAACCTTTTGAACTTCCGCTTTGCATAGTGAAGCAGACATAACTCATATACATTTACTCGCACCAGTCCCAAGCTGATCCTTGCCACGAAGCGCTTCATACAGCTGCGCAGGTCCGAGCAAAATATCCTTCAACCCGCTACGCACCTTTTCCGAATCCAGCGCCTGCTTGCTCATCGTTGTATGCGCCGAGAGGGCATCCATCACCGCGTTCATAATCTCTGTAGCAAGGTCCGGGGAGTTGGAGAATTGTTCCTTGGTGTTGTTGCTGGCTTGTTGCACCAGGATGTCCGACTCCAGCAACTTGCCCTTCAGCACATGGTTCACATACACCAGCTTGTCATCGTTGCTCAGCTCGCCCTCGAACAGCGTGTTCACCTTCTCGATAATTTCTGCGAGGCGCGCTTTTTCCTTCTCCTGCAATTGACCGCTGCCCGGATCGGTCAGGGGTGGCAGCGGCTCGCCCACACCCAGAGGTAAGGCGCGCCTGCCTTGGTTCTTCAGCTTGTGGTGGGTCAGCACCACTTTGGATAAATCCACGCCTTCGCGCTCACGGCCAAACTCCAGCAGCGGCAGCAAGCGCCGGTAGAAGATCGCGCGTTTCTCAATGGCCGTATTGCCGTAATCGAATATCTGCGACAGGAAGGCATATACTCGCATGAAGGTGCCGAGGTCGCGCTTGAACAATTGCAGCGCATTCATTTCGTCCTGTGCCGCCTGCACTGCTATTGCATCCTTCAGCGCCTGCGCATCCTGCCAGGCCTTGCGCGCGACGGCATAACGCTTCAGCAAGCGGTCGGCCACCGGCTCCAGCGCGGCATTCAATTCGTACTGCGCTCCATTCGGGTTCATCTCCACCTTCACCACGCGCTCCACCTCAAACTCATCGTAATGGCCCGTTGCGTCCAATTTGGCGCGCAGGTCGTACACCAGATTCGGATCAGTCACTCCCGCGAGTGTTGCCGTGGCGTAATAAGTCTTGAACGCTTCCAGCACCTCCTCTGGCGCGTTCACAAAGTCGAGAATGTAAGTCGTATCCTTGCCCGGATAAGCACGGTTCAGGCGCGACAAAGTTTGCACCGCCTGGATGCCTGCCAGACGTTTATCCACATACATGCCACACAGCAGTGGCTGGTCGAAGCCCGTCTGGAATTTATTCGCCACCAGCAGGATTTGGTACTCGTCCGTGGCGAATGCCTCGCGCATGTCGCGCCCGCTCAGGTTCGGATTCAGCGCCTTGCTGTTTTCGGTGAAAGGATCGGGGCCGGATTCCTTGTCATTCACTTCGCCCGAGAATGCCACCAGCGAAGTTATCTTGTAGTTCTGAGACTTGATGTACTGGTCGATTGCCAGTTGCCAGCGCACCGCCTCAAGACGGCTGCCGACCACCACCATTGCCTTGGCGCGTCCTTCCAGCAGTGGAGAAACATTCTCGCGGAAGTGTTCCACTACCACTTGCACCTTCTGGCTGATGTTGTAGGGATGAAGTCGCACCCAGCGCATGATGCCCTTCATTGCCGCGCTGCGTTCCACCTCCGTCTCGTCCCACTCGCGCCCTTCGCTGGCGAGCTTGAACGCCAGGTTGTACGGCGTGTAATTCTTCAGCACGTCGAGTATGAACCCTTCCTCGATGGCCTGGCGCATCGAATATACATGGAACGCCGCAGGCAGATTGTCCGGCCCGGCAGGCAGCGCCGGATTCGGGCGGCGCCCGAATAACTCAAGCGTCTTGGATTTCGGCGTGGCCGTAAACGCCACATAGGTAATGCCAGCATCCCCCGTATTTCCAGAGGAGGCACGCGCGGCCATCTGTGCGGCCAGTATATCTTCCGTACTCACCTCACCGCCGTCGGCCAGCTCCTGCAACTCCTCGACTGACAAAACAGCTTTCAGGTTGGCTGCTGCCGAGCCGGTCTGCGAACTGTGCGCCTCGTCGGCGATCACCGCAAAGCGCTTGCCCTGCGTCGCCGCCAGTTCCTGCACCGCTTTCAGCGCGAACGGGAAAGTCTGGATCGTACACACCACAATTTTCTTGCCACCGGAAAGCGCCTCGGCCAGCTCTTTGCTCTTGCTCGCACTCTCGCCCTTGATCGTCGCCACCACGCCCGAAGTGCGCTCGAAATCGAAAATCGCCTCCTGCAACTGCGCATCCAGCACATTGCGGTCGCTCACCACCAGCACCGAATCGAACAGCTTCTTGTGCTGTGCATCGTGCAGATCCGCAAGAAAGTGTGCCGACCATGCAATGGAATTCGTCTTGCCGGAACCGGCGGAATGCTGGATCAAGTATTTCTGTCCTGCCCCCTCGGCCAGCACAGTCGCCAGCAATTTGCGCGTCGCATCGAGCTGGTGATAGCGCGGAAAGATGCTTGAAGTGACCTGCTTCTTGCTATCGCGCTTGGTCACGATGTAGCGGCCGATGATCTCCAGCCAGCTATCGCGCGCCCACACTTCTTCCCACAGGTACGCGGTGCGGTGGCCATTCGGGTTCAGCGGATTGCCCGCCGCGCCAGCGTCGCCCTTGTTGAACGGCAGGAAAGTGGTCGCCGCACCGAGCAGGCGCGTGGTCATCATCGCCGCGCTGTTGCTCACCGCAAAATGCACCAGCGCCCCGCGCGGAAAATCCAGCAACGGCTCGGCGGCAGCTTGCCCCTTCGGCCTCGGGTGACGGTCGAAGCGGTACTGATCCACCGCATCTTCCACCGATTGCGTGAAATCGCTCTTCAGCTCCACCGTCGCCACCGGGATGCCGTTGAGGAACAGCACCAGGTCGATGGCATTCTCGTTGTGCAGCGAATAGCGCACCTGCCGCACCACGCGCAGCCGGTTGGCGGCGTACTTCGTTTGCAACTCGGTATTCATCGCCAGCGCGGGCTTGAACTGCGCCAGGCTTACCGCCTGGCGCAACCCCAGCATCTCCACGCCATGCCGCAACACATCCAGCGTGCCGCGATCATCCAGTTGTTTGCGGATGCGGTCGAGCAGCATCGCCTCCGCCGCTGCACCATTGTTCTTGCTCAGCGTCTCCCACGCCTGCGCTTGCGTGGCCTGTACCCAGGCTGTCACATCGGCGGGGAACAAAGCGCGGGCGCGGTCGTAGCCGGTGTGATCGCCTTCGACATACAACCAATCCTGCGCCGCGAGGTGCGCGCAGATGTCGTTCTCGAATTCGATTTCTTTGTGCAGTGCGCTCATGTCATAGCCCTATCTGTTTCTTGATGACCTCGATGACCACTTCCCGACCAACCTTGCCAACCGCTTTACCAAGCAATGAGAACAATTCAGGATCATCTTCAACATTGAAAACCAACGATTCACCCGTTTTGATTTCAAAATGATGAATCATGTGACTCATTTCATCCTTGGTGTCTTTGTTGGTTTCAGCAATGCTGTGCAGCTCAACATATTTGGCAACGGCATAGCTTGCAATGAATGTGCCCTGTACAACAGTTGTCCGCATTGGATCACCCTGCCAATGAACCGTGACGAAGCCATCCTCCTCGCCCTCTTCCTCAAACATCGGCAATATCAATGTTCCATCAACCAGTGAACGTGCGCCCCACACGCCATCAACCTGGTCATGGGTGTAGAGCGGAATTAGCCCGCCGATGAAGTTTACGATTCTGTGACTCAGCCCTTCCATCAAGCCGCCTTCCTAACATCGATCTTGCCGGTGACGGCGGCGGAAATCAGCGCGCTGCGGCGCTCTCGCAGCAACTCGATGGCGCGGTGGGCTTCGGCGGTGAGGGTGTCGAATTTGGCGGTTTCGATGTCGAGGAAAGCGGTGATGGATTTTTGTTCATTCGATGGAGGCATTGCAATCGACATATTTCCAATTTGATCGAAGTTCAACCCTTCACGCGCTGCGCCATTTTGTGCGTGGGCAATTTGATTTTTCACGGGCATAGACTTAAAGAACAAGCCTACAAAAGGAACTTGAGCAAGTGTCCTCAAGCGAATTACGCACACATGCTGATTGACATTGGCGGCGGGAAACTCGGACGGTACAACGCATGAACGCCCAATTGATGCACCTGTTACGTTTAGCAAAATATCATTCGGACGCACGCTACTTACACTCATCACTTCATCAATGGCTTCGCTAATATAGGCAACATCTTCAAGTCGTAGCCCTTCGTCATAGACGTTTTGGCTCCTCAAAAACATCACCCCCTCATCCACGTAAATTTCGCTTCCGCCAAGCGGTGTTTTTCCACTGGCAATGCGCGTAGCAAGGTGCTTCATTTTCCTTACTTCCCAATGCTCCGGCACATCGCCCAGCCATTCGATGCCGGAATCTTTCATCCTGGCGTTGGGGTTCAGCCCCTTGGTGACGGCGTGCGAAATCACCGCCTGCCGCTTTTCCGCCAACAGCTCCACCAGCCGCCGCTGCTCGGCAATCAGCGCATCAATCTTTCCTGTCTCGCGGTCGAGAAAACTTAATACATCTTGCAGTTCATCATCAGGTGGAAGTGCGATACGAATTGAGCCAATCGTGTCTGTATTAAGATTGAGCTGTGTTCCAAATTTTCCCAATCCGCCATAGCAAACACCGGCTTCAAAAATTCGATAAAGAAAAATTGGCGGAATATTCAGCATTGGGAAATAAACGAAACCATCGTGGATACAAGCCTTGATCGCTGATATGCAAGGCTTCCCAACAGTTCCAGCAATGCTAATGAACAATTCACCTGGATTGATTTTAACGCTGAGAGAACTTCCAAGTTCGGAGAGTCGCTGCGTCGTTTCGCTTAGTTCGCCATCAGATGCGGAAACATCAGCAATGCGTACCCAAGCATATTCACCTTCGTCATCAAAATACTTTGGGTCATCAATCGGACGTGGCGAAGCGCCTCGTTGAACAGGCGATAACCATTTTATGGACTTCACACCCCAATGCCCCGGCACCTCGCCCAGCCATTCCACGCCGCTGTCTTTATAATCTGGATAACGCGGCAGGCTCATGCACACCGCCTGTGATTAATCAGCCGTTCCATGTCCCGCGCGGTTTGCGGGGCAACTATTCGATATTGTCGAATAGTTGCCTCCGGCAGAAATTCGGAACGCAGTGCGTACCATTTTGAGGGTAATTGGTCACACAGCGTGTGGCTTATTGAAAAAGATATTGTCGGTTTGGCTCTGCATAACCAATCAAGTAAGCCGCAAGCGGTAAGTCGCTGGTAAAAACCCGAACTACGGTATTCCAGATAACGCGGTATAGCCAGCGACTGCGACTTGGCGGGCTTTGTTTGCCCGCTTAGTCGAATGGCTAGTGGTTCCATCAGGCTCATGCAGTTACATCGGCTGATACAGCCAGCCACGCGCTTGAGCATACCCCTTCAACACTTTGGCTTTCTTTTCGATTTCGCTCTTTGCAAAAGCCGAATAATCAATCGAGACATGTTCCGGGAAAATTTCTCCATCAGCGATTACTCCGAGCGATAAATCAACACACTGCCCTTTGGTGACGGCCATAACCCCCGCCGAGCTGCAATCCGGGTTAGCGGTGAAATGATGCCATGCAGCTTCCGGCGTTATTTTGTCGCCGTCATAGACGGATAGCTTATTCTCGTCCTTTGGTGTTGGTCGAAATGCTTGAGAGGTTGGGCGTCCGGCTTGAACGAAAGAGGGATGAATTTGGCGCAGTAGCAGCGTTTGTTCATTCATGCTGCCTCCGTGCACAGTTGTTGTACATCGGCATTTAATAGCTGCCAATCAGTCTGCTGCGACAAATTCAAAGTACGTTCGCTGCATTTCTTTGTTTCAAGATGCAACGCCTGATATTCGGCAGTTTTATTGTGCAGATCAATATCGAGCGTGACTTCCCAGTTTGCTATTGTCCATTCCGCCTGTACGCCGCCTTCGGCTGTGGGATACAGATAGGGCAGCGGTAAATCAGGATTAAAATTCGTCTCAAATGTGCGGGCCAACCAGGTCAGCGCAGACTGTTCTGGTGCATGCCCTTTACCGTCCAACCAGCCATCTTGCAGTTCGGCTAATTCTTCCATACGCGCTGCTACATCCAATGGATCAAGCGGGCTAACATGCTCGACGGATTCGATGGACTTTAGCTGATCCTGCCGATTCTTTTTTACCACGCCCTGCAATTGGACACGTGCCCCCTTACGATAACCACTGAATGCTTCCAGCACTGTATCCAGATGCTGGCTGTTTATCGGTGCGGTCAATTTTGTGCCGTCCTTCAATTCAAGTTCAAAACTCATCCGCGCTTGATCCGCCTCGCAAATTAGACCCAGAAGCGAGGCTTCTTCTGTCCACTCTACTACCTGTGATGCACGAATCAGCCTGCGACGAGTTTCGGTTGTGAGTCTTGCCACTTGCTGATTGGCGGCAGTGAACTCCATGCTCTCACCCTCCCGCAGGCTGCGCCCGAAGCGGTCAAAATAACTTAATAGGTTTGGCGGGAGCTGCGATGTTCCATCTTGGTTCTGATTAGCCGATGCCACCGCCTCGATGATGGCTTCTCTGGCTTGATCAAAATACGTTGCATTTGCTGAAGGAAAGAGTGTGCCGAAAACCAATGCAATGACAGGAATGGCACTACCTTCTTCCACTTGCGTCAGATGGAGCTCTAATCCTTCTGTAAAACCGCGAGGTGTCCGCGTTCTATCTTGATGCGCTTGCAGGAATTTCCACTTTGCCACCTCGATAATCATTTCTTCAAGAGCGGCAAAATCCTTTAAAATTTCAAGCGGCACACTGTGCTGATCAAATCGAGCACCGACTAAACGGGGCTTCAGGAATTCCTGATTCATGCTGTCACCTTTTTTGATTTTTTCGATTGATGGTTTAAGCCAACAAGGTGGATATTATTTAACGAGGCGCTAAACATTTGATGCATGGCCAACCTCTGAAAGGAGTAACCCTCCGGTTTGAGCATCACGTCGATGAACTGCCGGATAGGCTTGGAAGGTGTTGTTGGCTGGATTATACATGACGCAACTCATGCGCTCAGCCCCGCAATCATCGTCAGTATCCGATCCGTGCATTGCTTCAATTCGTCGTCGATCTCTGCCAATTCGCGCGGCGGCTCAAACACGTAGAAGTGGCGGTTGAACGGGATTTCGTAGCCGACTTTGGTTTTGTCTGGGTCGATCCACGCATCCGGCGCGTGGGGCAGCACCTCGCGTTTGAAGTAGCTTTTGATGTCTTCGCCAAGCGGCACGTTTTCGGTGTCGCGCAACGCGGCATCCGGCTGCGGTTTGCCTTTGAGCTTGCCCTTCTCGCCCAGCACGGCTTTGCCATTCTCATCGCGCAACGGGCGCTCGACGGTGATGGTGCTGTAGCCGAAATCTTCGTTGTTGAAGATACGCGAGATGGGCTTGCCGTCTTTTTCCGCCTCGATGAAACCGCCGAACAATCGTGTGATCTCGGTGATCTGTTCGTCGCTCATTTCCTTGCGCTTGCTGCCCAGGCTCTTGCGCATCTTCTGCCAGAATCCGGAGGCGTCGATGAGTTGCACCTTGCCTTTGCGCTGTGCGGGTTTGCGGTTGGAGAGTATCCACACGTAGGTGGAGATGCCGGTGTTGTAAAACATGTCGGTGGGCAGGCCGATGATGGCTTCAACCAGGTCGTTCTCCAGCACGTAACGTCGTATCTCGCTTTCGCCGGAGCCTGCACCGCCGGTAAACAGCGGCGAGCCGTTGAGCACGATGCCGAAGCGGCTGCCGCCATCTTTCGCCGGGCGCATTTTGCTGATGAGATGCAGCAAGAACAGCAGCGAGCCATCGGACACGCGCGGCAGGCCGGGGCCGAAGCGCCCGTTGTAGCCCTGGGTTTCGTATTCCCTGCGGATTTCCTTTTCTACTTTTTTCCATTCCACGCCGAACGGCGGATTGGACAGCATGTAGTCAAATTTCGTGTGCGGGTGGCCGTCCTCGGAAAGGGTGTTGCCGGGTGTGATGTTGGCAACGTTCTGCCCCTTGATGAGCATGTCGGCCTTGCAGATGGCGTAGGACTCGTCGTTGAGTTCCTGACCGTGCATGGTGAGGCGCGCACCGGGGTTGTGTTCTTCAAGGTATTCGCCCGCGATGGAGAGCATGCCGCCCGTGCCTGCTGTTGGGTCATAGATAGTGCGCACCACGCCGGGCTTGCTGAGCACTTCGTCGTCTTCGATGAACAGCAGGTTGACCATCAGGCGGATGACTTCGCGCGGGGTGAAGTGTTCTCCGGCGGTTTCGTTGGAGATTTCGGCGAACTTGCGGATCAGCTCTTCGAACACCAGACCCATCTGCCCATTGCTGACGGCTTCGGGGTGCAGGTCGATGTTGGTGAATTTTTCGGTGACCTGATACAGCAGGCCAGCCCGCGCCAAGCGGTCGATCTGGATATGGAATTCAAAGCGCTCGAAGATGTCGCGCACTTGCGGCGCAAACGCCTGGATATAACTGTAGAGATTTTCGCGGATGTGGTCCTGGTCGCCCATCAGCTTCTTCATGTCCAGCGGCGAGGTGTTGTAGAAACCCTGCTTCGCTTTGCGCAACAGGTAAGGCTCGGGGTTGATCCCGGCTTGTTGCTGTTTAGCGTATTCGGCCAGTACGGCGGGCTTGGTGGCTTCCAATACGCAGTCCAGACGGCGCAGCACGGTAAACGGCAGGATCACCTTGCCGTATTCGGATTGCTTGTAGTCACCACGCAGAAGGTCGGCAACCGACCAGATGAAAGAAGAAAGCGCTTGCTGGTTCATAAGTTGAGCCTATGTGTTTTCCGCTATTGTAACGGCACATGCTTGCATATGATCCGCTTTCCGAAGCAAAGCGGAAGTGATAGGGTGAGCTGGCTAACGACAGCTCTGGCCGAGAATGTGACGGTCAGAAAATCGGCCGAAGTGGAAGTTCAGGGTGGGTGCCCCGGCGTCTCCTCCTCGGCCTTATGTAAAGCTTTGCATAAGGCCGATTATGCAAAGTCGTTGATTATGAAAAGTAGCAGATTGGAACACGCGCCAAGGCTGCGTGGCAGCGCTCGGCGCGAATTCCGAGCTTTACATAATCACAGTGGCTTTAAGTAGTCGATTAGCGAGTCTGGTGCCGTTTAACGGAGTTCCTCTGCAATGTGATCCCTGTATGCAGCCGGTTTCAGTGCGTTTGACGCTGCACGACGCGCAATAGTGTGGGTCATATAGTCTCCTGAAGTGGACCTACCACTTCTGGCTACCGATGAGATTATGTCTAGTCCACAGCGCTGTCACCGGCTGCTAAACCCCTTGCTGCATAGGTCTTGTCGCCAATTAGTCCCGCTACTTTACATAATCAACGACTTTGCATAATCGGCCATAGCGGACATCGAATAGTCTAAATGCCATTTAGTTCAGGAACCAAAGCGGACATGGAATCTATCTTCTCATGTGTTGCTGATTTGTGCCCTTATAGCCAAGTCGATAACAATCACTTCTATCTCCTCAACGCCAGCAAATTCGTCAGCGATGTCTTGCCAGTAAAGTCTAAGTGCCCTGGCCAGTTCATTTAATCCTACGAGGCGGCCACTGATCTTCCATCGCTTTTTGGAATCTATTTTTTGTGAGACTAATAGCATCACGCCGCATCCAGCGCTTTCCTCCCGCAGATAATCGCCCACTAACTGGTTGCGCAGCCGTTCGCAAAGTTTTGGGCCAGTCCAACCCTTATCGAGCAGTTTCAGTTCGATAGGCATTGGGGAATGCACGTTTGTATTGTGCAACCAGATATCCATTCGCTGGCTGTTGGCAAGCTCTGGTTCCTGCGCTGTCGTGTATTGGCCGCGGCACTGCTGGTTGAGCCAACCGGCTATCAACGTACGCATCTCGGTTTCACTATTGGCACGCTGCCAAGTCTCCCAAGGACTATCGTTTCCGCGCTCCAACCAGTTCTTCAGATCATGCAAGCGATTCATGGCCAGGTCGAAAATCTGTCGATGTGTTACGGGGGTTATCGTTTGTGACTTATCAAAAGCGCTGACCTGCTCAGCTGACCAAGGCTCCAAGTCGCCATCCTCTTCGGCTCGCTTGTAGGCGCGCTTGATCATCCAGGGGCGATAATCGGGCTCGGGGTGTTCGTGGATCAGCTGCTTGAGGGCCGTATAGCTTGCTTTACCCGGAATTTCCGATAGAAGGCTAAACAGTCTGTTACGCGCATCCTGCGCGTCGTCGCGCAGATTTGGGGAATACACGCCTCCGTCCGCACGATTTATGTCTTCTTTTGCCAGAATGTATCGGTGCATCAGGACATATAGCGATTTCAAATGCTCTGCTGTGCGAAAACGGCCAATTTTTGGACCACCTTCGCTCATATTCCTGCCCCCCATCAGCGCTGTGACGAATATCTGAGCGGCGCGCGTCGCAGCATTCTCATCAAGACCTGACAGCCATTGCTCGACTTCAGGAATACCATTTACCGGATCACAATCGACACGAAGCGCGTACCACCACGGAATGCTGTCCGGGCCATTGGTCTGAGTTATCTGTTGACTAGCAAGCGCTGCTAGCTTAGCCGGGCCGGTTCCGCCATTGGCCAATATCTGTAGGCAATAGTGTCTGTTGGTATCGGTGCGTAAGGGATTGGCATGCACCCATTCCAGTAAATCAGGAGCAATCGCATGATGAAGCCAAGGCGCGTGATAAACCACATCACTCAGGATGTAGTGCATTGGTTTTTCCGGCTCTGTATTCTCCAGTTCCCAGACTAATTCCTGCAACACGGCGTCTTTGACCAAGGCGGGAAATGCCCGATATACACGTTCAAACCAGCTAGGAAATCCATTTAATTCCCAAGTGATGTACCGCAATGCGTGACGTACTTGTGACTCGTTCAGATTGTGTGGAAAAGCGGTCGTCTCTGTTGCCTCTATTTCTAGTCCGGCCATTGCGAATATCAATATGTTCGGTATTTGATTATCTCTATTAACCCCTTCAGATTGCAGGGGCGGCACATAGAGTCGCCAACGGCTGACAGCTGCATCGCGGTAAGCACGCGCGACGTCATCACCAAAGTTTGGGATGAGTGCCTGCCAGTTCGCATTGCTTAATCGGTCAGTTGCCAAACGATGATCCCGCAATTCGCACATCAGCCAATATTGATCACTGGTAAATTCGTCCGGTTTCAGATTCGCAGGATTGCGTACCCGATCCGGATTGGCGCGTAACTCCGCTATCCACGTGTCGCGAACCTGCTTATCTCGCATTTCCTTCTCGTTCCGCCCTCGTAAATATTCTGCATGTTCTTCTTCTTGTCTTCGCATCACCTCTGAGACTGGCGGGTTGAGCAGAATGTCCAACCGTTGCTGCAAGACGACATCAGAGACAACGACATCTTGCAGATTACTAAGTATTTGTATTGGCCGCCCTGCTTGTATATAGACCCGAAACGCTGTACTTAGTGCGACCAACCTATCCGCCTGTAACTCGCGAGTACGCATGTAGCCAAGCAACCTTGGGAGGCTAGCCGTATCGAAGTTCCAATAATGGCCAAGCCAAGAAACAGACCAATCGTCGTTCAATGGTTCACTTGAATTCTCGGCTTTGGCAGTACGCGCCTGTTCGATGCTGGCCCAATAGAGGGCATCATTAAGTTCTGGCCAATCTGGGACTAGTGCCGGCAAATCACCCTTATGCTCGCCAAGATCATATTCGGACCAATGACGTAACGCTGGCGCCATTAGCATAATGGATAGAGCCGGCCGGCCGAACACCACCGCGCTGCGCGCATCTATCAACCTTTCTACGGCATGCAAAGCGGAACTTAGTAACCAGGCATATTCCTCCGAGACATGACACTCGCGACGTTCAACATAAGGTTGCATATCGAGATAGTTGCTCAGACTGTCAAGCAATTGGGCGATTTCTTCGTGAGCCTTGCCAACAGGAAGTCGTTCAATAAATGCATGCAGTGCGCTGCCGAGACCACTGCTCTTGTACCGTTCGTATGGTGGCAATTTGCCCAATGAGACCACCAGATGGTCAATGCTATAGCTATCAGGTTTCGCTCCATCAACCAACTCCGCAAGCAGTTCTCGCGGAAGCTGAGCATCGCCTTCGTTAAGCTTTTGCCACATGCTTTGATACTGCTCGATAGAACCACAAGTCATTACTGCGCGAGCCGATGCTATTCGAGCATAAATACCTCGCGAACTCTCTACCGCAATACCAACAAATGGGGCCACGCAGTTTCCCATTTCCCCCTGCCAGACCAGCCTGCCGAGAAAGAAAATGGCATCGTCGTTGTCACCATAGTCGCGAATAAGTTCTTGCACATCTTCGGAGAGGTCTCTATTCGCGATCCGAGCAATCGCGCTGTTGTCTCGTGCGGTACGGTCATCTTCGTCCGAAACGATCCGACGAACGATGCCTGCCAAAATCCTCCGCCTTACTAACAAAGGCAGACGGGACGGGTCGCCACCTTCAACGGCAATTTCGGGATGAATTTCCAGCGCTCTGCGACAGATTTCATCATCAAGCAAGATAAGCCATGGCAAAACCGGCCGTAGCCGGGGGGTAACAAGTTTTTCACCATAATGCTCGCGGAAGAACAGCGCTTCGACGGAATGGCGACTGCCACCCGCTTTCAGCAACCCTTCGAACCATTCTGCAGCAAGCAATTCGCGCACATCACGATGCCGAAATCGCACTGCTCCATAAATGATGTCGTTGAAAATCCCTCGCTCTAATAGCGCGCGCACATCCTTTGGATCCCAATCTGCGAGAACGGATTCTGCTTCGATACCGGGCTTGACCGGTTCAGCATCAGGCACGTTGAGGCCTGCCCGACCCGTCAGCAAAACGGCGGCGGCCAAACGTCGCGCACCATCTCTTGCCCGTTCAAGATTCAGTGGTTGGCGCTGTGCCCGATCACTGCTGTGGTCGTCGCGAAGCCGCTTGTCGATGTTGTGGCGGAGCAGTCCCAGGCGGCCGCTAAGAGCGTTGTCCTCAGCCCATTTGATCAGAATACCTTCGAGATCAAACGGGCGCTCCGCCAAACTCCAAAGGTTGGCGCGTTCAATTTCATGCAACAGTTGATCAACTTCTTTTGCTCCACGTGCTATACAAAAGCGCCGAACCCTATCTTTATCCAAGGGGCGCATAGTGTAGATTGAGAGTGTGCTTTGCGGTTCAGCTTGCTGATCTTCCTTATCGCCCTCACCCCCCTGCGGGGCCGGAAGATACAAGAGCTCATCTAGTAGTTTTCGATCTTCCCTCGGACGCCATGCGTAGGGTCGACTGGAGAGGTAGATGTGCGCTCTGTGAGCACCTCCGTCTATGCTGCTGGCAAAGCGGCGTAATGCTTTTTCAAAGGCCCTCGGATTTTCAAGCCGCGCCTCATCGACAGAATCTAGGAAAAACCATGCTTCCCCCGTCGATTGTAGCCATGATTGGAATTGAGCTTCACCACCTATTTCAAACGCTTTATGGAAATCGCCTTCAATATCCTCAATACGGATAAAGAAGGCTGGCTCTCCTTTATTTGACAACACTCTCGCACGCTGTCGCAACTCCTCGGTCTTGCCTGCACCGGCTTCAGCCAATATGACACAACGAAATTCGCTATCCATATCATCCCAAGTTTTTGGTTTGACATGGCCCCAGATCGAGAGGATTTCATCACTTTCCGCCTCTTCTTGACTCATGGGGGCGGGTGAAAATTGTCGCTCTAATTGAACATAGCTTTCCATCCGCACTCTCTACTCATGTGATTGCATATTTAGGGGCAGGATAAAAAGGTGAATTACTTTTCACCCACTTCTGACGCGTAATATACACCGCCTACCCACACTGAGCAGGCGTGGGCTTAGCTGAACTAGGAAACCTAACATTTTTTATTCTTGCCAATCTACGGAATGTCCGCTTCTGGCACACAGTATTGTTCTGAGCCGCAACCTTGAACTTCCGCTTAGGCCGACAACCGGCGCTTCAAAGTGCATCAGCGGAACGCCCGCTTACAGGAAGGCAATATACCTGAGTGATTGTATGGATCGTACCGCAATTGCACTCAAATCCAACTCAGGCTCAAATCGATTTGCTCGCAGTTGCGGTCGCCAGCGGCAGAAACAGCGTCAACGGCGAATTCGGCAGGGAAATAAAGCCGTGATACCGGTAGAAGGCAGCGGCTCCTTCATCTTTCGCATCGACCACCAAGGCGTAAGCCGCTATCTCTGAGCCGGTCGCACGGCCCAGCACATCGGCAAGCAACGCACCGCCGAGTCCCTGCCCCTTGAAATCCTGGTCGACTGCCAATCGCCCCATGCGCACTGCTGGCACTATTGATCCGGCACTTTGAAAACATCACCTTCGTCATTCCGGGCTTGACCCGGAATCCAGCAAGAATCAATAACGGCGCGCCTCGCGCGCCACTGGATACCGGCCTTCGCCGGTATGACGGCGCTACTTTTTACATGCCGGATCAATAAGGGATAACGCGGCAGCTTTTTGCCGATACTGGGCGGAAGATCAGTCAGGAGCTCACTTGCCGCTGCCAAGGTGTAATAGCCCGCGATACGGTGCGTTCGTATTGTTCGCACAGGATGTCGTCGGGGCTGCCGCCGTACCAGCGCACGAAAGCTGAACCCTCTTCTGGCGCCGGACTGGAAAATTCGGTGTTGAAGGCCGGCATATAGACCTCACGCAGGTAGCGGTTGGCGGCTTCCATGTCGGTGATAATTGTTGTGGCCTATTCGTTGGTCAAGCGTCCCTGGTGGGTGCCGAAGGCGTGCTCTGATCTCCATCGTGCTTTGGGTTAGGCAGATAGCGAGCCATTGGACAGTGGAACGAGCAAGACTGGTGTTGGAGAGAGGCGAGCCATTTTCTCGGCCACGCTGCCGGGCATGAGGCGCTGAAAACCGCGGCGGCCATGGGTTCCAAGTACCACCAGATCAGCGCCCCAGCGCAAGGCTTCTTCGGCGATCGCTTCCGCAACATGCTGTACCGGTGTTTCGGTTTCTATCAGTTCTGTTTCAGCTTCGAACCCAGCCTCTTGGGCGGTATTGCGCGCTGCCGCGATTATTTTTTCTCCCGCTTCGCGCCGTGCCGCGCTCTGCGCCCCGGTATCGATCCCCACCTCCGGGCCGATCGGCAGCCAGTTCATGTCCACGGCGTGAACGATGCGCAATTTTGCCGATAATTTTCTCGCGAGTTCGATCGCCTGTTTCAGCGCATGCCGCGAAGTGTCGCTTCCGTCTGCCGCCACCAGAATTTTCGAGTACATGGTCTACCTCCATATTTATGTCAGCAACGTACGAAGCACATCGACAAAACGCCGATTGTCCTCGGGCAGCGCGGTGGTGATGCGCATAAATCCCGCTCCCATAATGGGTTCTTTCAACGGTTTGACCAGGATACCCTGTGTCTTGAGCGCTTCTGCCAGATGTGCGGCATCGTGCGGTGCAAAGTCGGCAAGAAAGAAATAGGTCTCGGTCGGATAGGTGCGTACACCCAGGGAACGCAATTGTGCCGCGAGTTCCTCGGTCCATGCGCGCAGTTGCTTCGCTCGGGCTCGAATCTTTTCCTCGTGTTGCAGCGTGGCGATGGCCGCTGCCTGGCTGGGGCGGGCGAGGGGATAGGCGTCGTTGCGGCTGTTCAGATCATCGGCGACGGCCTCGGGAAAGATGCCGTAGCCGACGCGGAAGCCCGCCAGGCTGTGCGCCTTGGACAGGGTGCGGGTCACCAGCAGGTTGGGATATTCGGGCACCAGATGCGCCACCGACTCTCCCGCCAAACCGATGAATGCCTCGTCGATCAGGAAGCGAGTCTGCGGATGGCGGCGCAACAGTTGCGGCAGTGGCTTCATGTCGAAAATGCCGCCGTTGGGATTGTTGGGATTGACGATGACCGCCAGCGTGGTGCCGTCCGGAATCGCCAATTCGCCCAGATCGAAGGCGAATTCCTTTTCGGGCAGCAGCCGTTGTTCCGTATAGCGCCGGGCGATCTCGGGAAACAGCACGTAGGTCGGCGTCAGCAAATGAACCTGCTGGCCGAAACGGTCGAACAACTGGCGCAGGATCAGTTCGGAGCCTGCGTTGATGTGGATAAGCCGTTCGGGAACGCCGAGCTGCGCGCCGATGAGGTGCCGCAACGGCGCCGAATAGGCCTCGGTGTAATAGTTGCTGTTCGGCACCTCGGCCTGCGCGGCCGCAATCGCTTCTTCGATCGGCGGCAGCGGGTTTTCACACAGCAACAGTTTGATGCCCCGGAAGCTGCCGCCGCCTTTCTCCGCGATGGCGCTCATGATTTCCGCCCGTGGCGCATGTGAATCCTGCATTCATTCGGTTTGTCCATGATTCATCCTCCGTGGTGGAAAAATGCAATAGTGCCGATCCCTGCGAGCAGCAGCACGAACTGGCGCAGCGATGCGGCGGCGGATACCTGCCGGTGCAGCCCCGGAATGAGGTCTGCCGCAGCGATGTAGATGAAGCTCGCAGCGGATAGTGCGAGGATATAAGGCACCGCCTCGCGCGTTTCGCCGAGCCAGAAATAAGCCGTCAAAGCGCCGGGCAGCGTGGCAGCGGACGAAAGGCTATTGAGAACCAGCGCCTTCGCGCGCCCGTAGCCGTTGTCGAGCAGGATCGCGAAATCGCCGACTTCCTGCGGAACTTCGTGCGCGATCACCGCCAGGGATGCGGCGATCCCCAGCGGGATCGAGGTTAGAAAGGCGGCTGCGATCACTGCACCATCCACGAAGTTGTGGAAGGCGTCGCCAATCAGGATCAGCGGGCCGGCGCGCCCGTGCAACTCGCATTCGCGATCGTGGCAATGACGCCAGAGCACCAGCTTTTCCAGCACGAAGAATAGCACCATGCCGGCCAGCACCGTTGCCATTACCGCGTGCGCCGGCGCCTGTTTCAGGCTGGCCGGAATCATGCCGAGGAAGGCTGCACCGAGCAGGGTGCCGGTCGCATAGCTGACCAGGCAGGGAACGAGAACCTTGCGGATGGCGGCCGGAAAGAACAGCAGCAGAGCGGCACCGGCGACCGCGCCGATGCTGCCCAGCACACTGAATGCGATAATCCAAAGCAGCATACGCTATACCCCTGACGCCTCCCGGCCTTATCTGCGAAGGGGAGAACCATCGTTAAAGCACGGAAGCGCTGTGCAGTTTTTTCGGGCAGCGTTCTTCTTCAGCGTTAAGCGTACCCGTTTTAGCGGCCGCCACCCCCGCCAGGCCTCATGCCGCCGCCCCCGGGTCCCATGCCGCCTCCGGATCCCATGCCGGGCCCCATCCCGCCTCCGCTTGCAGGTGGCAGGTCGGGCAGTGTCACACCCCGCGCTTTGGCCCGTTCTTTCATCTGCTCGTGATGCTCATTGCGGATTTGCGCACGCTCTTCGGCAGTTTTTGCGGTACGCATTCTGGCGCGGTATTCGGCTCGCTCTTGCCGCGTCATAAGCTGGCTGCCATAGATTTGCTCTTGCTGTTGTGTTTGGGCCTTTTTCTGGGCTGGTGGCTGGTCAGCCGCCAACGCGAATTCAGTGGTCAGAAACAGGGCGGTGGCCAACGCGGATACCATTAATTGCCGTTTCATCATCGCAGACTCCTTGTCAATATGGGTTGTGCAATCTCCAACCGAAGCCACTGCAACCCGTTCAATGGACTTCCAACTGTTTCCGGTTTTCTGACGTGCTCAATCTTCCAGCAAGCTACGCAACATCCACGCATTCTTTTCATGCACGTCGAGGCGCTGCGTCAGCACGTCGGTCGTCGGCTGGTCGTTCGCGGCATCGACCAGCGGCAACAATTGGCGAGCGGTGCGCGCCGTCGCTTCCTGCGCGGCGACCAGATGGCGGATCATGTCCGTCGCCCTGGGCACGCCTTCGACTTCCTTGATGGTAGCCAGCTTGACAAATTCCTTGTAAGTGCCGGGCGCCGGATGGCCCAGCGCGCGGATGCGTTCCGCGATGATATCGAGCGCATTCCACTGCTCGGTGTATTGAACCATGAACATCTGGTGCAGGGTGTTGAACTGCGGCCCGGTGACGTTCCAGTGAAAGTTGTGCGTCATCAGGTAGAGGGTGTAGCTGTCGGCGAGCAGCGCGGACAGTCCTTTGGCGATCTTTTCGCGGTCTTTGTCACCGATGCCGATGTTGATCGAAGCGGATTTGCCTTTCTTTGCGTTCATGGTCGATTCTCCTTGTTAAAAAATGATTAGCCGAAAACAGTTTAGCCCAGCGTGGTATCCAGCACCATCATCAGGGCGAAGCCGGCAACCAGGCCCAGCGTGGCAGGGGTCTGGTGGCCATACCGGTGGGTTTCGGGAATTACCTCGTGCGAGACAACGAAGATCATCGCTCCGGCCGCGAGTCCCAAGCCGATGGGGTAAGCCACGGCGAGGCCGCTTGCCAGGCCGACCCCGATCAGCGAGCCGAGCGGCTCGAGCAGTCCGGTGCCGACAGCAACCAGCACGGACCTTATTGGCGAAAAACCAGCCCCGCGCAACGCCAGCGCCACCGCAAGGCCCTCGGGAATATCCTGGAGAGCGATGGCCGTCGTCAGCGGCAGGCCCACCGCCATGTCGGCCTGCGAGAAGCTCACGCCGATGGCCATACCTTCCGGCAGGTTGTGCAGCGCGATCGCGAAGACGAACAGCCAGATGCGGCTGAAACGCTCGTAGCCGGGGCCGTAGGGGCCGATCTTTTCATGCTCGTGCGGCGTAAATTCGTCCAGTCCGAGCATCAGCAGCACGCCCAGCCCCATGCCCAGTACCACTGCGGCGGCACCCGACGGCTTCCCGCCGAGTATCTCCGCACCCGCCTCCAGGCCCGGCAGCAGCAGGGAAAAGGCGCTTGCGGCCAGCATCATGCCGGCCGCCATCCCGAGCAGGCTGTCTTCGACGCGCTGCGGGATGCTACGCAGCGCCAGTGCCGGCAGCGCGCCCAGAGCGGTTGTTGTAAAACCGGCCGCTCCGCCGAGCATCGCATAGCCCAGCCCCAGTGCCGCTTCGCCCGCCAGCGTCTGCACCAGGCTCTGCGCCAGCAGCGCCAGCACGCCCAGCAGGGCCAAGCCCAAACCCAGCGCCGCCAAAGTGTGACGCCGCGCATGGTTGCGCAGCAGCGCCAGCCAGCCGGGTTTGGATGCAGCGAGTTCAATTGCCATTTCCTGATCCCCTCTCCTATTCAGCCTGCTTCGCTCATGGGAATGACCAGTGTAACATCGACGCCCTTGCCGCAAGCGGGTTCGGGAGGGGAATTACCTCGCGGTCGAAGTGCGCAAGCCCCCTGAGGGACCAGAACTCCTGCAGCGGCTGCGGGCTGCAGAGCGCAGTCGCCGTCAGATCTTGCCGACGAGATCCGGCGACGGCGCCAGCGTTGCATCGCCTTCCTTCCACTTGGCAGGACAGACTTCGCCCGGGTGGGAAGCCACATACTGGGCAGCCTTTACCTTGCGCAGCAACTCGGAAGCGTCACGGCCGATGCCGCCGGCGTTGATTTCGACGATCTGTATCCTGCCGTTGGGATCGACGACGAAAGTGCCGCGTTCGGCCAGGCCGGCTTCTTCAATCATCACGCCGAAGTTGCGGGTGATCGCGCCGGTAGGGTCGCCTATCATCGGGAACTTGATCCTGGCTATGGTTTTCGATGTGTCGTGCCAGGCCATATGGGTGAAATGGGTGTCGGTCGACACTGCGTAGATCTCGACGCCCAGCTTCTGGAACTTGGCGTAAAAATCGGCCATGTCGCCCAGTTCGGTCGGGCAGACGAAGGTGAAATCGGCCGGGTAGAAGAATACGATCGACCACTTGCCCTTGAGGTTGGCCTCGGTGACGTCGACAAATTGGCCGGCGTGGAAAGCGGTGGCCTTGAAAGGTTTAACTTCGGTGTTGATGATTGATTGCATGGCATTTTCCTTTGCTGATGAGAGTTGTTTGTCAATCGACATGGGCATCTTAGGGATGGGAGCTTGATTAAGCCAATGAATTGTTTGTATACTTGCGATAGCTATTTACTATTTATTCAGGTGCCTGTTTTTTTCCTTTACCATGACGCTTACCGAACTCCGCTACATTGTCGCCCTCGCGCACGAGCAGCATTTCGGGCGCGCCGCCGAGGCCTGCTTCGTGGCTCAGCCGACGCTGTCGGTTGCAGTGAAAAAACTCGAAGATGAACTCGGTGTGACCCTGTTCGAACGCTCATCGCAGGAGGTGCGCGCAACGCCGATTGGTGAACAGGTGGTCGCGCAGGCAGAAAAGGTGCTGGCCGAAGTGGCGCGGCTCGCCGAAATGGCGGGCGGAGGCCGGGATCCGCTGATCGGTCCGTTACGCATTGGCGTCATTCCGACTATCGGGCCGTGGTTGCTGCCGCAACTGGTTCCCTTGCTGAAAAAACGGGCGCCCGAAATGCCGCTGTTGCTGGTAGAAACGTTTACGCAGGTATTGCTGGCCCGCCTGAAAGCCGGTGAACTGGATGTCGCCATCCTGGCATTGCCAATTGAAGAGACCAGCCTGTTGGCGCAGGCTGTGTATGACGAGGAATTTCGCGTCCTCATGCCCGCGGGCCATCCCTGGGTGTCGCGCAAGAAGATCAATCCAGCGGATCTGAATACGGAGCCCCTGCTGATGCTCGGTACCGGCAACTGTTTTCGCGATCAGGTGCTTGATCTGTGCGCGGCGGCAACGAACAAGCGGGGCGAATCGCCGCACGTGATCGAGGGCAGTTCGCTGGAAACCATCCGGTACATGGTCGCTTCCGGCGTCGGCATCACGGTCATGCCTGCTTCCGCAGTGGATAGCATTGCTCCGGACGATCCGTTGCTTTGCGTTCGCCGTTTTGCCAACCCGCAGCCGATTCGCCGCGTCGGGATGGTCTGGCGCACGACTTTTCCGCGCCACCGTGCGCTTGATGTCGTGCGTGGCGCGATGCTTGACTGCCATCTGCCCGGCACCAGGCCTGTCACACGGGGCACTGCATGATTCCCCGCACCGCGGCGGAGGTGCCGTGGTTTGTTGTCTTCACGCATTGCGGAGTCTCGCAGGCTTGGCATAGAATCTGCCCGGTGATAAACAATTGGCCGTATTTCGCACGACATCTCCGGCCCGGTTGTGTTGCAGGGTATTCCGGTCTATAACGTGGCAGCGTGTCATCCATACAGGAGCGCTTCATGGCGGCAGATAGCGATTTACATACGGCCGATCTGGATACGATTCTGGATCGCTACGCCCGCAATCCGAACGCCTTGCTGCAGGTGTTGCGCGAGGTGCAGGAACTGCACGGTTACATTCGTCCGGCCGCGATCAGTCACATCGGCGTAATGCTCGGCGTTCCGCGCGCCAGGGTTGAAGGCGTTGCCGGTTTCTATTCCTTCCTGCATTTGCAGCCGCATGGCGAATATCGCGTGCTGTTTTCCGACAACATCACCGACCGGATGCAGGGCAGCCAGGCGCTGATGGAACAGATGTGCCAGCAGTTGTGGCTGCAACCGGGCAAGGTCTCGGAAGACGGGCTGGTCAGCATCAACACCACATCCTGCACCGGCATGTGCGACCAGGGGCCGGCGATGCTGGTCAACGGCCGCGCCATTACGCGCCTGACCCACCAGCGCGTGCAGGAGATCGGCAGCCTGATCCGCAACCGCACGCCGCTTTCGGACTGGCCTGAGGACTTCTTCCGCGTGGAAGACAACATCCGCCGCAAGGGGCCGCTGCTTGACAATGCCATTGCTCCCGGCGATGTGTTGCGTGCCGCTCTCTCCCTGTCCGTTCGTCCTGAGCTTGTCGAAGGGCATCGTGGTCCGACAAGCTCACCACGAACGGAGGTTGGCGCAGGTATCGTCGATGCGATCAAGGCCTCCGGCTTGCGCGGTCGCGGCGGCGCGGGCTTTCCCACCGGGATGAAATGGGAGGCGTGCCGCAACGCTGCGGGCGAGGCGCGCCATGTGGTGTGCAACGCCGACGAGGGCGAGCCCGGCACCTTCAAGGATCGCGTGCTGCTGACTTCCTGCGCTGACCTTCTGTTCGAAGGCATGACGCTGTGCGCGCTGGCCACCGGCGCGCGGCACGGCTATCTCTACCTGCGCGGCGAATATCGCTACCTGCTCGAGCGCCTGGAAAGCGCCTTGCAGCGCCGGCGCAACACGAACCTGCTGGGCAAGAATATTCTCGGCCAGCCCGGTTTTGATTTCGACATCGTTATCCACATCGGCGCGGGCGCCTACATCTGCGGCGAGGAATCGGCGCTGATCGAATCGCTCGAGGGCAAGCGCGGCGTGCCGCGCAACCGCCCGCCGTTCCCGGTGACGCACGGCTACCTGCAGCAGCCGACCGCAGTGGATAATGTCGAGACCTTTTGCAGCGCCGCGCTGGCGATGCAGATGGGCGCAGAGAAATATCGCGCGATCGGCACGCCAAAATCTTCCGGCAGCAAACTGATCTCGGTATCCGGCGACTGCCCGCGCCCCGGCATTTACGAATATCCGTTCGGCGTGTCGGTGCGCCAGGTACTGCAGGACTGCGGCGCGGTGAATACGCGCGCGGTGCAGGTCAGCGGCCCTTCCGGCGCGTGCGTCGCGGAGAGCGAATTCGACCGCAAACTGGGCTTCGAGGATTTGCCCACCGCCGGCGCGTTCATGGTGTTCGACGACAGCCGCGACCTGTTCGAGGTCGCGCGCAACTTCGTGCATTTCTTCGCGCACGAGAGCTGCGGCTTCTGCACGCCGTGCCGCGTCGGCACCGCCCTGCTGAAGAAGACCATGGACAAGATCGCCGCCGGGCTCGGCACGCAGTATGACCTGGCCGAGATCGAGCATCTCGATCACGTGTTGCAGACCAGTTCCCACTGCGGGCTGGGGCGCACCGCCTGCAACCCCGTGCTGCACACGCTCAAGCATTTCCGCCCGGCTTACGAGAACCGGCTGAAATCACTGGTGTTCTCACCGGCCTTCGATCTCGACGGCGCACTGGCGCGGGCACGCCAGATGACCGGACGCGACGATGCCGGCGCACACCTGAAAGCGGAGGGCGCATGAATCGGAATTACATTAAGCCGTTCGCCCTGAGCCTGTCGAAGGGCCATTCATGGTTCGACAAGCTCACCACGAACGGCCTTTACGGAAGCAGCGTGGAATGAACGATACTTTCCAACTCGATGGTGCAGCCGTTCCCTTCGCACCCGGCCAGACTGTGATGCAGGCGGCGCTGTCCGCCGGGCATTACATCCCGCACTTGTGCTATCACCCGGAATTCAAGCCGCACGGCAGTTGCAAACTGTGCACGGTCAAAATCGGCGGGCGGACGATGGCATCCTGCACCATGCCCGCCGAGGCCGGCCTCAATGTGGAATGCAACATCGAGGAATTGAACAGCCTGCGCCGTACGCTGGTGCAGATGCTGTTCGTCGAGGGCAACCACTTCTGTCCATCCTGCGAGGCCAGCGGCAACTGCCAGCTCCAGGCCACCGCCTACGAACTGCAGGTGATGACGCCGCGCTTCAATGAATTCTATCCGGACCGCCCGCTGGACGGCTCGCATCCGGATATCCTGCTCGATTTCAACCGCTGCATCCTGTGCGAGTTGTGCGTGCGAGCCTCCGGCGAGGTGGATGGCAAGAATGTGTTCGGACTGTCCGGGCGCGGCATCACCAAACACCTCATCGTCAATGCCGAATCGGGCCTGCTGAAAGACACCGACATCGCGCTGACCGACAAGGCGATGCAGGTTTGCCCGGTTGGTGTGATCCTGAAAAAGGGCAAGGGCTTCAGCGTGCCGATCGGCGAGCGCCGCTATGACCAGCGCCCGGTCAGCGCGCAGGCGCTGGACGATGCGCCGCGCCAGGCCGATGCTAGCGGCAGTTGCGCCGCCTGCGAGGGGACGTCATGAGCAGCATTAACAGTTTCCGTTCGCCCTGAGCCAAGTAAGCCCCGCATACGCGAGGCAAGGCGTGAGCAGGAAACAGTATGCGGTGCGAGGAGTTTTCGCTTTGGCTA
>MGWZ01000105.1 GCA_001801175.1 Gallionellales bacterium RIFCSPLOWO2_02_FULL_57_47
GGAGCGAACGGCCTTCCCGGTGAAACGTAAAACTTACTTAACCTCCTATACAGGATTTCATTAAATTCGATCATACAAGGAGCGCAATTCATTGCGCGATAGATTGACCAAAGAATCGCCCGATGAATCGGGCTCCTACATTGAAGAGATAAGCTTTACAGACGTAATGAACATTATTGAAACATCACTAATGGAT
Organism: Gallionellales bacterium RIFCSPLOWO2_02_FULL_57_47; assembly: GCA_001801175.1. Taxonomy (GTDB): domain Bacteria; phylum Pseudomonadota; class Gammaproteobacteria; order Burkholderiales; family Gallionellaceae; genus Gallionella. The sequence goes on from MGWZ01000105.1 coordinate 197, forward strand.
TATTTGGGTTTATCAGTTCCCCGCTATCGTCATGAACGACAACTTGCTCACCCCGGCATGTTGCGCGATGGCCATGATCTGCGCCACGCGCCCGTAAGGAACTGCCTCGTCGGCATGGATATGCAGCTCAAAGTTATCCTTCCCTGCGGCAGCGTCGGCGAGTTGCTGCGCCAGTTTCTCATCGTTCATCACGATGCTTTCCAGGGTTATCTCCCCTTGCGCATTGATGGAAATAATTTGCTGCTTGGTATCCATACGCCCAGCCACCGCAGCTGTCTTCGGTAGCTTCACTTCAATCGACTGCGACAGCAACGGCGCCGTAACGATAAACACAATCAACAGCACCAGCATCACGTCCACCAGCGGTGTGACGTTGATCTCGCTCATCATGTCCTGATTGGAATTATTCTGGAATGCCATCTCTGTTTTCCTTTTTGACTACACCTTGTAATCGTGCTTCGCTGCCAGACGCATAAAGTCATGCGCGAAATTTTCCAGGTTTGCCAGGGACAATTTCATCCGCCGCAGGAAGAAGTTATATGCCAGCACCGCAGGAATCGCGGTGGCGATACCGATGGCGGTGGCGATCAATGCTTCGCCGATAGGCCCCGCCACGACGTCCAGGCTTGCCGAGCCGGTTTTGCTGATCTCTGTCAGCGCATGCATGATGCCCCACACCGTGCCGAACAGGCCGACAAATGGCGCAGTGGAACCGATGCTGGCCAGAATCGCCAGCCCGCCCTCGAGTTTATGTTGCAGATTCTGCACCGTCTGGCGCAAGCTGCGCTCCAAACCGTCCTGGGGCGAGCCGAGATGTTTCATGTCGCCGCCTTGTTGTTGTGCGTCGCGCAGCTCGGCAAATCCTGCCTTTGCCAGATGCGCCTGGTTGCCGGGCATTTCCTCGCTGAGGCGTGCCGCCTGCTGCCACTCTCCGGCCACCCAGAATGACTCGTTGAAAACGCGGTTTTCCTTGCCGTCACGCCAGTACTGCCACAGCTTGATCGCAATGATCGACCAGGTAACGATGGAAAACAATATCAGCAAACCGAGCGTGGCGTTGATAATCGGGGACGAAGACATCAGGGAAATATTCATTCGGATTCTTTCAAAATAAAAGGGATTGGAACTAAAAACCACTTGGCGACGGTCAGCCCATTCTGGCGCGCCGCAACAAACTTCCAGCCGCGCACAGCCTGCATTGCCGCGTTGTCCAGCACATCGCGCCCGCTGCTCTGGTACAGCTTGATCTGGCCGGGCAAACCGCTTTCCAGCACCTCGACATTCAGCACCACCCTGCCCTGCCAGCCCATGCGCCGCGCCACCATCGGATAAAGCGGCAACGGATTGTTCAGATAAGCCGCCTGATAATCCGGCTCACGATCCGGCAGACCTGGCGGAGCATTCTCAGGCTGTGCAGGCGCGCTCTCCTCAGGCGGCGACGGGGTCGGCGTTTCCTCAGGTACGTCAAGTGCCGCGACGTCGGGCACCGGCTGCGGCTGTACCGGTTTGGGCTTCACTTCCGGTTTCACGACCGGCTTTACCACCGGCTTCGGCTGCACCACTTCGGGTTGTGGAGGCCTGGGCAGCGCCATGCTGATCGACATTTCGCGAGGCACTGACCTGGTTTCGCTGGACAGCGAGGTATAAGTCCAAAGCAGCGAAACATGCGCGAGCACCACCAACGCAACAACGAGCGAGCGGTCGCGCAACGGCAAATCTGACTGGTCCATGAAGGTCATTACTGGTGTGAAGGCCAACGAGTTCATAACACTACCGGGGAGCATATTGCTCTTTGAGCCACTGTTCCACTTCTTTTTGTTCAATCTCGCCACTGATGGCATTTACTTCACCTTGCGCCTTGAAAAAGTAGGTGCGCGGCAATTCGCCCTGCCACGTCCTGTCGACCTCAAAGCGCAAACGGTCGGAGAAACTGTCTGCAAACAACCAGGCCTCGGCTTTACTCGAAGCAATCTTTGCCAATGCAATGGAAACCTGTTTTTCTTCTTCCGGCGTATCGGTAGAAACCAGAACCAGATCAAGCCTGGGATATTTCATGGCCAATTTTTTGAGCATGGACAGTTCGACCATGCAGTAGCTGCAGCTCAGCGACCAGAAGTTGACGATGAAAGGTTTTCCCTGACGTGCGGCAATTATTTGCCGGTAACTGCCGCGGACAAACGGCTTGATTTCCTGGGCGGCCAGCGCTGGCGTCGGAGCAAGGAATAATGCGGCCAGGTACAACCCCATCAGGGCGCCAAACCGCTTCATTTGATTTCTGCGCTCACTTCGATCAGGCGATAGCCTTCATTCCTGGTATTCCATGACAGGTAGGCCAGGTCGTTTTCGCCGATCAGCATGGGCCAGTCGGATACTTCGGATGTGGATGCCCATCTTTCAGGCGCAGACCAGGATTTTCCTCCGTCACCCGAGTGCATCACGAAAATACCGGTGAACTCCCCGTCGAATTCCTTCCAGGCAAGGTAAATGCGGCTGCCCAGGCTGAGCACGTAAGGGCGTGCCGGCTGGGCTTCGAAGTTGCCGAAATTCAGCGCGCTTGAAAAAGTTTTGCCCCGGTCGGTCGAGTTTGCATAGAACAGGCCGTGCTGCTGCGGCGCATTGCTGAACCAGGCAGCGTGATAGATACCGTCGGAAGCGATGGAAAGCGAGGGCCCATGATGCGGGCAGGAGGCGATGTTCCAGTTTTCGTGGCTGAGCCGCAGTGTCTCCATCTTGCCGTCCAGCTTGACCAGCGCATGGTCGCGGATATTGGTGTCGTAGATGTGACGCCATATGACAACAGGATAATCATCGGTATCCACGGCCATGGCTGTGCGGCAGCATTCGCAGACATGATCGGCAATTTTGACGTTGCGCCGGAAACTGACCCCGCCGTCATCCGACATCGCATAATAAATAGCTGCGCCGTTATATTCTTCCCCTGAACTTTTGGCGGAGCTCTGGTCGCGTTTGTCGAGCCAGGCGATATAAACGTGCCCCTTATCGTTCACCGCCATGGAATCAAAACGATGACTGATGACTTCGCGGTTGTCGTTGACGGTAATCGGCGCGGCAAAACTTGTCCCGCCATCGGTCGAGCGGCTGAAGCGGATATCGCCAGACATCGGCTCGGCCAGCCCCTGTGTGTAGGACACGTAAATCACCCCTTTACGCACGATGATCTTGGGGCGGTTTTCGCCGTCTCCGAGAATATTCTCGGGTTCCGCGTTGACCTTGACCGGCGCGCTCCGGGTAATACCACGGTCGTCGGAATAGCTGACGTATATATGCTGTCCGCTGATAGCGGCCAGCCACAAAATCCCGTTTTCGTCGAAACTGGCGGTAACAGCCAGCGACGGTTTGGCGAGCGCTTCCTTCCAGCGCTTCTCCCTGTCCACCGGCTCGGCAGCCGGGGCCGCCGCACCGGATTTGCCATGATCGGCGTGATCGGCCGCCAACGCCGGGCAAGCGAGCATTACGGCGGCAAAGAGCAGTGCAATAGCTGAGTTGTTTGTATTCATTTTATGTATTCCGGGAAACTTGCAGCCTCGACGTAGCCTTTGCGGCTTGTTCGCCCTGCCGATGTCGCTTGGCCAGGCAGGTAATCATACAACATGGTTAAGGGCGGCGACCGAAAGGCCGCCGCTACGGCAAAGACAATACCGGGAGATGACTTTCCCACTCCCCATCCGGTTACAAGCTGCCCTTGAGCTGCACAACCCAGGTACGCTGCGAATATGGGTGCGCTGCATAGTATTTCTCGTTGTTCAGGTTGTCCACGCCAACGGCCGCCGAGAAGCGCTTGTCGAAGCGGTAATTGAACTTGACGTCGACGATGAAAAACCTGCTCACGCCGCCATATGTATCTCCATTGATGTCACTGTTGTCCAGCAGGCTGTACTGCTTCCCGCTATACCGGCCGGCAAGCGTAAAATCCGTCTTCTCGGTGGGATGCCAGGTTCCCGCCAGCGTCGCCCGCCAGTCTGGAATGCGTAACATTGTTTTGCCCACGCTGGCCGGACTCTTGCTGTTCTCAAGAATTGCAGAGTCAGCAAAAGTCACGCTGCCGGTCAGGTCAAACCCCTCCATGAACGCATTGCGCCGCTGCATGCTTGTCTCCACGCCGCGAATGCGAACCTTGTCGACATTCTGGATGTTTGTCACCGACGGGGTCACGGTAGTGTTGGTCTGGCGCGTCAGATAATCGGTTACGTTGTCCTGGAAAAGCGAGATACGCAAGTTGCCGGCACCAAGATCGCGCTCGGCGGCCAGTTCGCTAGCCAGAATCTTCTCCGGCTTGAGGTTGGGGTCGTTGTTGGTGATGCTTGTGCCGGTGATTGCCCCCTGAAACAGTTCGGTGACCGTGGGGAAACGCGCGGCGCGGGAAAGGGAACCGCGCAGCAACCAGCTTTCCGTCGCCACCCATGAAAGAGAAAATTTCGGCGAGGTAAAGTTCTCCCTGCGTTCCGGGTAAGCGACAGTCGTTGGAGTCGCATTGGTCAGAGTGCCGCTGAAGGCGCGCCATTGTTCCTGGCGCAAGCCCAGGGTCAGCTTCATATCCTGTCCCAATTGGATCGCATCCTGAACGTAGAAGCCCTGTGTTTCCGTCTTGCCTGTGCTCCCCGCTTTGACGGCAGTCTCGGCCCCTGCAAGCCAGTTCGTGTTCGTGTAGGTCCGGTCGTTGAGGGTGTGCTGATCGTAGTGGTAGCCGAAGGCAACATCGTGCCCGAGCTGTCCGCGCTCAGGGCTCCAGTCCGCACGCACATCCGCCGTATGCCAGCCAGTCCCGTCCAGGCGCTGAACCTCACCATTACCACCGACCGCGGCCGCCGGCAATGCAACGGTAGGTTTGCGGGTCGTGTCCTTGGCGAAGTTGTATTTCGTCAGCGCCGCCTCGAACGCCCAGTCACTTTCCTGTTTCTTGTCGTATCGCCAGGCCAGGCTGTTCATCAAGTGTTGTTCAAGGCGCTTGCTGATCTGCATGGCCGTATTGTTTAGCGTGTATGCGAAGCCGCCGATGTTCACGGGGCCGCTGTAAACGGAATTTCCTGCCGCGTCGCGCAAATAGCTTTGTACGCTGGAGTCGGAATCGCTCTGCCATAAACCCAGCGTGTAGGTAAGCCGCGAGCCGGGCGAAAAATCGTAGGCGAGCTTGATCTTGCCGTTATCCTGGAGGCTGTGATCCATGCCGGTTGCACCGAAGACGACGCGGTCGGCGCCTTTCTGGTCCTTGTCCCAGTGGTAGCCCGTCACCACTGGTTGCGTCGTGGCGGTTGTCGTAGAGCGGGCTGCGTATGCAAATGACATCGGGTTCCCCGAGTTCTCCAAATGTCCAAAGCTGAAGGTCCAGCGCAAATCGCCGTTCCGGTTGCCGAGATAGGCGCCTACACGCGAGCCATTATAGGTTTCATCGGTACCGTAGAGTTTGAAGGCCTGGGAAAAGGCTTGCGCATCGGCAAATGCTTCGAACTTCTCCGGCAACCTCGACTTCATGACCATGACGACGCCGGCTGCATTGCCCGCGTAGGCCGCGGAATGCGCGCCATAGCTCACGTCAACGCGCTCGATCTCCTGCGGCGAAACGAACCACCAGCGCGGCGCATAGCTATAGGAGTTGCCAAGCAGCATCGACACCAGGACATTGTCCGCATAGACCAGCGAACGGGCGCTGTCGAGCGTGCCTGCATTGCGCGAGGCAAGAATCGCATTGCGGTCGCCGATGAAGCGCTTGCGGACCTGGATGCTCGGCAGATACTTCACCGCATCCTCGGTATTGATGACGTTGGTGCTTGCTATCAGCGCCTTGGTTGCCGCCTCGGTGGAGGTAGTGATATTGCGGAACGCGGCAGGGCGCTCGCCATAGACACTAACCTCCTCCATGAGTTGCGGTTCATCCGATTCATCCGTGGTGGGCGCCTTTGATTTCTTCTGCGCCTCTTGTGTGCTGCTCACCCCAACTTCATCCGGTTTCACCGCATCTTCCGCTGCAAACACTGCATTCGCCATACACACATAAATACAGCTCAGCGCAAACAATGCTCCTTCTTTTAACGACAGCTTATTCATTACTCCCCCCAGATTTTTACTAATAATATTTTTTAAAGTGGAGGTGGATATTACTGACAAAAGTCTACCTTTGGTATGCGGCAAATTGTCGCACCACGTATTCCCCCTATGCAGAACCAGGCGCGAAGAGATTCATGACATCTGACAAGCTACCAGCGCCCCTCCAGAGTCGCGATGACGGTGCGGTATCCGCCTTCCACCGTATGCAACTGCCACGTGTTGTTTCCAGACATGTAGAGCGTCTCCCGCACCGCATCGGCGGCCAGCAGATTCTGCCCACTGATGCGCAGATTGAATTGCGGCGTCATCTTGTACAGCCAGAACGCATCCAGGGTAGTCCTTGCCTGGGTAAAGCCGCTTTGCTCGCCCGGAATGTCAGTCTCGCTGCGTCCGGAGAGTTGCATCGAGATGCCATAGCTGGATCGCAGCTTCGGCAGGCTTTCATCCAGCCCGGCGGATAGAACATAGTTGGGCGTATCGCGCGCCATGCGTTGAATGCCGAGGCGCGCGTCGTTCACTTGTGCGTGCGGCAAGGTCAGGTGCGCTTTGACCGTTGCCCCATTCCATCCCAGACTGTCGGTGCGCAACTTGCCGTCCAGCTCAAAACCCCAATGCAAGGCACGGCCTTCGTTGTAAGGACGATCCACCCAGCGCAAGGAAACCATATCCGCTTGCAATTCCTGTTGAACGCGGCGCTCGGTAAAATCCTGCGTGGAACGAACATACAGGTTGGCGCCCAACACGCCGGCCTCGGCATCGAGATAACGCTCCAGCACCGCCTCGAAATTGAGGCTGCGCTCCGGAAGCAGATCCGGATTTCCGCGCTTGTCCGCATCCACCGGCATATTGAGAATGCTGGGCGTCGCGGCGTTGCTGATCTCGTCCAGCTTGGGCATCTTCAATCCCGCCCCCAATGAGGAACGCATCACCCACTTTTCCTTCGGCTCCCAGCGCACAGCCAGCGAGGGCAACAGGCGTCCGTGCTGTTGCGAGACCCCGGCGGAATCCAGGGCGATGGCTTCGCCGCGCAGTCCGTAGGTGATCGTGGTTTTGGGTTGAACCATCCAGTCGTCCTGCACCCAGGCAATGCTTTGCCGCTCTTGCGCTTCGTAGGTGGCAAAACTGCCGGTGTAATTCTGGTCCTGCGTGCGTCGCAGGTTGACATGCTCCACACCCACCGCCACCAGGTGCTCGCCGCCCAGCGGTTTGTCCAGACGCAACGCGAAGTTGGTTTCGTTATCGCGGTTCTCAGTGTGATCAACCGAATTCGTCAGGCCGGTACGCACGGTATCCGCCGTATTCCTGGTTCTGTTGACTGAAGCACGGCCTGTCAGCTTGGAATCGTTGATGTGCTTTTCGCCTTCGACGCGAACGCGAGTCACGCGCATCAAACTGCTCACGGTATTCACTCGCACCCCGTTGTCCGCTGGCGAGGCAGAACCCGTCAACGTGGTCTCACTGTTCATATCCTGCGGGCCAAAGAACATCATCGGCGCGACTGTCAGGCTATCGCTGCCATCCTTCCAGGTCATGCGCGGCGCTATCGAGTGATGTCCCAGCTTGGTGGCGCCGCGTTCACTTTCATAGGTATGCGCGAGTGTCGTGTCCTGCTTTTCTGCGCTGCGCGTGATCGGTGAATTGCTCCAGATCAGTGAGATCGGGAGTGACCATGAAAAACCGCCCTCACCGCCGTTTTTCTTCCAGGCAAGCTGGCTATAAGATTCCGTTTCCCGCTTGCCCAGCCCCACCCTGATTTCCGTCGAGCTCTTTGGCAACGCCTTTTTCATGATCAGGTTCACCGTAACGGAGGCTGCACCGCCGAATTCTGCCGAAGAGCCGCGCACGATCTCTACACGCTCCAGATCGCCGGAAGGCAAGCGCCCGATGACCCCTACCATCGCTCCGCCCCCCGCTGAACGCTCACCGTCCACCAGAACCTGCACCGAATCGCGCGACATGCCGCGTGCGCGTTGCCCCATGCCACCGCTGGCCAGCTCCACACCCGGCAATTTGCCCAGCACCTCGCCTATCGTCATCACGCCCATGTTCTCGATCTCTTTGCGCTCCAGCATGATCTTTTGCGTGGTGGCTTCGCGCCGCTCCGCCACGTCGTCTGCCTTGCTGGTCACCTTGACTTCTGGGAGTGTCTGCGGTTCTTCAGCATGAACGGGGGAAACAAAAAAGATGCAAACAAACAAACCGGCCAACTGCAACAATCGATTCGGCCGCACTTCCAGATGTCTGGCGACGCGGTATGAAAAGTTTCCGGTAACAGGTACAAACGACAGTGTTATTGATTTCATTGTTCTTCCTAAGCCGGACTAGCCGGAACCAAAAAACGGGCAAGGGTGGGCAAAGGCCGAAGCCTGAGCCCACCAATCCGCGTGGGTATAACCAGCGACCTGGGTGGCGTCTTTTGCCGCCCTGGTCGAATGACTGGCAGAGTTCTGTCAGATGAAGCTTGCCCACACTGCGCAAGCTTCGTGAAAGGCCTTTTTACCGTGCTTCTGGATGCTCACGCCGGGAAGTTTTGCGCGAAGAAGCAGATGGAACGGATATAGAGTAGCCGTGCGTACACTAGGCGGTGTGGTTTCAACCCAGCTCCTCGCCCGCGGAAATTTGCCGCCGGAATGAATGCTGCCGCTCGCTGCGCCGCTTGCGCAGCCAGACATTGAAGCCCATAACGCACATGATCAAGAGCGCAATCGCGCCAAGAAGAATGAGGCACTGGCCGATCAGCCCAAATGCACTGCCGGTATGCAGCGGATATTGCCATGCTGCAAACACATCGCCGCCCGATGCATTCTGAGCCTTGCGCTGAAATACCACTTGCCCATCCGTCATACGCACAAAGATGGTGTTGTTGCCGGTTGGCGACACATCGTCTGGCAGTTGCATACGCACGCTGTAAAGCCCTTTCAAAAAGTCCCTTCCGACCGAGTGAACGCGGGCGCCGGGAAGCGTCTCCCGTGCAGTGGCAATGACCTGCTCGACCGGAACCCTGGGCGACGCAAGGTCCATGTGCCCGGCGGATGGCACCACCGCCGAGTCGAACAGCGGCGAGAACGTTCCAACCACGGGTCTGACCATGCCGGGCAAGTTCAAATAAATTGAAGTAAATGCGACCACCACCAGGATTGGCAGTACGATAAGGTTTATCGTCCGATGCAGATCGTAGTTCAGCTTGTAACTGCCGTGATTCATGCGCAACGACATCAGCGGCTTCCAGCTGCTTGGCGATCGCCACGAGCCAGGCCAAGTGAGCACCAGGCCTATGAAAGTAGTAAGGAACCATACCACGGCGCATACTCCCATTAACCATGCGCCAACCTCGTCAAGAAACAAGGAGAGATGCAACCTGGCAATGTCCGGTACAAAATTCTCCCAGCTCGGCACGAAACGCGTCGTGCTGCGTTGCCCCAATATTTCACCGGAGTGGGGATTGACAAAAATCTGGTTGAACTCCACCGAGCTTTTCATGCCCGGCACATGGATGTGAACGGCATGCGCATCCATGCGGGACTTGATATAGACGATAGCGGCATCCTGCGACGTTTTTGGAATAACGACATTGGAAACGATGGCTTCCGGGAAGCGCTGCTCGACGACGTCGGCCAGCGCCTTGTAGGACATCGATTCGGCATGCGGCGCGACCGAAAACAAATGCGGATTGATGGCTTTGTCGATCTCCCAGCGGAACGACAAAATCCCGCCGGTAATCCCGGCAACCAATAGAAATGCCAACAGGAAAAGCCCGCTCCAGCGATGCAGCCTGGTGAGCCATTGCCGCGATGTTCCGGTAAATGCTAGGGTACTCATGAATGCCTCCTAATCTGGAAAAAGAACCGAATTCCGGCCCGGATCAAAACTCGTAACGATAATTGGCACGCATGTTTCTCCCTGACATGTTGTAGCCGAATTTCTCGGTGTAAAAGCGGTCTGTAAGGTTTTCAACCGAGAGAGCCACGGTCTGGGCCTTGTCGATGCGGTAACGGACATTCAGGTCAGCCACAGTAAACCCGCCGAATTCCACCTGCTTTCCCCCGCCAGTTATCCAATCCTGGTCTTTCATGCGGCCACGGTAACGGGCGCCGATCCGTCCAGTCCAGTCGCCAATCTCAGTATCAATAGCGACTTTAAATGCCTGCTTTGGAACATTGTTTTCATCTACCTGTATGCCGTTCGTTTTCGTCCAGTCGTGGAAATACTGGGTGCCACCCAATGTCAGCTTATAGTTCTTGGCAAAAGCCCAACGACTTTGCAGCTCTATGCCCTGGATATTCCCATCCTGCGCATTTGCATACGTCGTGGCTACACTCGTATCGGGATTTGTCGTCTTGATCGTGACGATCTTGTCCTTAACCTTGGTATTGAACACCGTCAAGTCGGCACTGAAACCGGAGGTACTCCATTCCATGCCCATATCAACAGACATCGAGTTCTCGGGCTTGATACCCGGATTACCTGTAGTGGTGTCAATCACCACTGCACCGCCGGCAAGCGTTCTCGGGGTCTGGTGATTTCCCGTCACATACAAAGCATCGGGGGCGACAAAGGCTTTACCAACCGTAGCATGCAGATTCCACCCTGTAGCGACCATGTGTTTGAAGCCCGCACTGGGGTTGGTTGCGGTAAAGTCAGTCTTCGATGGCGTGAAACCGACCCTATAGGGAGTGGCCAAGGTTTCAACGGTAATGTCATCTCGCCTTATTCCGAAATAAGCCGTACTATTCTCACCGTTGAATGCCCAACTGTTTTCGGCAAATAAACCCGTTGAGAGCCTTTGATTATCTGCGGTACCGGGTGCTTTGCGCGGCGTCCCTGCCACCGCAAGGTCATAACTGCGGGAAACGGATTTTGCATTTTGCGTGTCAATTCCAAAAAGTAAAACGCTGTCTTGCGACCATACCCATGCATCTTGAGCTTGCCACCCTGAGAACGTCAGCTCACTGGCTGAACTGAGCGCAGGCAGTTGAGGACGATACGACACAGTCCTTGAGGTTAACGTTGTCATTTCACTTGCCTGGTCACCTGAGAAAACTGTGGCGCGCAGAGAATGATCGCCCATGCGCCCGGTCAGGCGAAGGTCGCGATCGGAGTTGGCCATTTGCTTTCTTGCCTGGGCATTGGTGCCATACGCCAAATCACCAGCAGAACCCACGTCCCGCCCCTGCCAATCTGTCCATTTCCCGGCGAGTCGCCATTCATTATTGATGTCGAGACCGCCACGAATCGAGTGGCTTTCATATTCATATCCGGTGAGCGGTCGAACTTCGCCGTTGCCCATTTTGAAATCGCCAGCGTTGATTAAAGAACCGGCGTAATCGAAGTCTGTGGATTGGGTAATATTTCCGCCCGCCCTGAGCTTGGCTTCCCTGGTATTAAACTGTCCATACGACAGGTCTGCCTGCCCGCGAATATCCCCCTTGCTCTGGCGGGAAACCATACTGACGACCCCACCCATGGCGCCGGAACCATACAGGGCCGAGCCGGGCCCCTTCATCACCTCGACTTGTTCAATCGACCCGGCATTGATCATCGCCAGGTTGTCTCCTGATACAGGTCTGCCGTCAATGAGCGTTACCGTGTGCTTGTTGATGCCACCATATTCCGGCTTGAATCCTCGAATACCGATACCCGAGAGTCCACTGGGATATTGAATAACGTCGACACTCGAGTTCTTTTTAAGCAGATCGGTAAGGTCGTTTTGAATTGTCTTATCAATATCTTTGCTTTCGACAACTTCGATTCGTTGCGGTGCGTCAGAAAGTTTAGTCTCGACTCGACGTGATGTGACAACCACTTCGCCCAATATTTGTGCCTCTTCTGCCGCATATACCGCTTGACTGGCTGCCAGCGCGATCACGCTGAACGCAAATACCTGCATCCCTTTCATCCTGCATCCCCTTAAACGATAAGTTATTATTAAAATTTGTTGCCTAAAAATTAAAGCGGGCGGATTCTATGGATGGAAAATCAGTTTGGGAATGCGGCATATTGCCGCGCGGCAAAATGCCACAGGTTGAAGCGTGGATTCACGACGCTCGATAATCACATAGTTCTTGCCGATAACTTTAACTTCCGGCAACGCAGTCCGCTCTTCTGCCGGCACAGGAGAAGCATCTGCCGGATTGATAACCAATAACGCCAATCGCTTCATGAAAATCCCTTATTAATGATGCTTCCATAATTCATTACACCGTCCACCATGAGGCAACTATGGATAAAACCCTGAGCATCCTCTGATATTTTAAAAAACCAAGCCGCACTCTTTACCATCTGGCCAGGTTGCTGATCCCGACCGCAACCAGCAACAACGCGCTGATGCGTTCTATCCTTGGGCGCCAGTTCTGCAATTGTTCACGCAGCTGCGTACCCAAATACGCCATACCGATGCCATAGGCCACAGCGGGGATCACAATCGCCCCCAGGCCGAAACTCATGCCCAGCAATAAACCTCCAGTAGCGCTGCCGGTCAGAGATGCCGAGAACAACACGATCCCCAGCGGCGCACAGGGGCTAAGCGCCATGCCGATACCCATCAGGAACAATCCGCCCGGCAGCAGCACTCGCTGGCTCTCAGCCTTATTCATACGACGCAGAGGAGCACTCTGAACCTGTGCCGAACCACAGGTATTGACTGATCTTCGCAGCAATAGAGCCAGCCCGATCATCAACACCGCGCAGCCGATCACGATGCGTATGCTGTCGGATGCAATCGTGTCTTTGACGTAATGGCCAAGCATCCCGACAATCGCCCCAAACGTGCTGTACGCAGTCAGCCTGCCCAAAGACAGCGGCAGAATGATCTTCCATGACTTCCTGATGCCGCCGTCGCTGGCAAGAAATACCGGCCCCAGAAAAGGCAGGCAACTGATGAGGCAGGGACCCATGCCGTAGGCAAAACCCAGCGTCGCCGCCATCGGTGCCCCTACAACCATATCGACCGGAATCACGCTTTTTCCAGACTTTGCTCGGCCATGAATTCGTTGCGAGCCATTATCGCCGCGCCGAACGCAGTCGTCGTCTGGGGGTATTCCGGCACCACCAGTTCGCGCCCCAACTCATCCTGTATCGCCGCGACCAGCCCTTTGTTCAGCGCCGGGCCGCCGTCGAAATACACGCGGTCTTCGATGCCGACGCGCTTGGCAAGGCGCACCGTGCGTGCAGCAATCGAGTAATGGATGCCGGCGATGATCTCGGCCTTGCCGTGCCCCTTGGCGAGCAGGCCGATGATCTCGGATTCGGCGAACACGGTGCAGGTGCTGTTGATGTTGAGCGGCGCGCTGCTGGCCTGAAAGTGACAGTCGCCCAAATCTTCAAGATTCAGTTCCAGGTTGCGTGCCGCCACATCCAGGAAGCGCCCGGTTCCCGCCGCGCATTTGTCGTTCATCGCAAAATTGACGACGTTGCCGGTGCTGTCGATCTGGATCGCCTTCGAATCCTGCCCGCCGATGTTGATGATGGTGCGCACCCCGCCATAGGCCTTGCCAGTCTCGAATGCACCGATCGCATTGGCGGTGATCTCGCTGATCGAATCGTCCGCCTCCTTGAACAGCTTGCGACCGTACCCGGTGGCGATCAGATAGCGCACATCGTCGCGCTGCAAACCCAATTTGTTGAGCAATGTGTTCAACGCGTCGATCGAGTTTTTATGGAACAGGCTGCCGGAAGACGTGACATGCACCCCGGCAACCTTGCCATTTTCATCCACGACGGCCACTTTGATGGCGGTCGAACCGACGTCTATGCCTGCGAAATAAATCATGCGCGTTGTTTCCTTCTGTTCTTCAGCGACTCCAGGAATGCCTCGATACGCGTGGACAACTGGCCTTTGTCATCCGGGCTGTAATCGGTCTCCACGTACAGCAGGGGGATGCCCGCCTTGTTGAATTCCTCGGCCACGCTGCGGTACTCCATCTCGTATACCTGGCATCCGGCGAAGGCCTGATACACCACCCCGTCCACATTGAAACTCGAGACCAGATCGAGCAGACGGCGCCTGCGGTCATCGTTGCGGGTGAAGATCGGACAGGTGCAGGGCTTGAGGTATTTGTCGGCCAGGCTATCCACCATGTCATTAACCAGCCACTCATCCACCGCCGTCATGTCATACAACATGCGGTTGGCGGAGCAGGTCTCGTCAGCCACTACCACCCCGCCTGATTCTTCGATCAGCAAGGGCAGCTTGAGATTGGGAAAAATCGGCGGCGAGCCGGTGAACAATACGCGCGGTGCCTTGCTCTGTACCGCCTTGAACCCGGCCTTCTCGCGTTGCGCGAGCTCTTCATTCAACTTCTCCACGGCAGCCGTCCAACGGCCAATGTCGTCGAAAAAATAGGCGTTCGTCACCAGAAAAGCATCCTTGCCCAGAATCAAAGAGGGCGATTGGCGGCGGAAATTATGCAGGGTGCGAAACGCCGCCTGCGCGCGTCCGGTCTTCGCCATCGCCTCTTTCAGGTTCTTGCGCGTCAGCTTGCGCCCCGTCAACTCGCGCAAGCGCTCGGCGAACTGGCGCACCGAACGTTGCCAGTAGACGCGCGAAGCTTCGCTCTCCTTGACACTCGGCAATTCGAGGTCGTACACCGAATAGCCCATGTTTTCCATCATCGCGCTGGCTTTTTTCTTCTGGTCGCAGGTGGTGGGATTGACGATCATGTCCGGCTTGCCGATCTTCGGGATCACCGTTTCCGAATTCAACATTCCCAGCGTCGCCTTCACCAGCGAGCAGGATTTTGCCGGCATGAAATCCGCGCCGCGCTGATCGTAGTGGTACGAGCCATTGCATAAGCGCACCGGGGTCGCGCCGAAAGCATAGATCAATTCTTCCGGCGCATGAATACAGGTCGTGCCGACCAGCAAGCCTTCATGCTTCAGCTCTTCACCCTGGCAATACACGCGACGGAACAGGTCGTAGAAATACCGCATCGATTCGGGGTTATCGGAAAAATCGTCCACGATGTGATCCAGCACCGTCTGCGCCTCCGCCGCCTGGCGCGAAAGGTTATACGGTGAAGGGTGTATCGGTATCACTTTGGCATCACTTTCCATGTTGCAGTCCCTTCCCCATACGTTTGATGAAACCTTCTTCGGTCGATTCGAAGATCGGGATGCCCGCAAAGGTGGCTTTCAGCGTCCCATTCTCGGGACATGATGAAACGCACTTGAGGCACATCGTGCAGTCATCGGTCATGATGTTGACGGTCGTGACGTCATCGGCGATCTCCTTGATCCCCATATCGCAGACACGGTAGCAGTCGCCGCAACGCGTGCATTTGTTGCCATCCTTCTTCAGCTTCAGCAGGGCCGGCTTTGAAAGCAGGTAATGCAGCGCGCTCATCGGGCAAAAGAAGCAGAAGAAACGCTTCCTGACGAAAGAGCCGACCAGGAACAGCGCCGTGACCGCTATGCCCAGGGCCGTCATGACCATCGCCGTCTTGCTCGAAAAATCGATCGTGAATTGCGACACGTCGCCGGTGAACGCCGGCAGAACCATGCGTGCGGGGCAGATCAGGCAGAACGGCGGGCTGACGTCGTGCGAGAACAGGCCGCCGCCGACGCCGAGCGGGATCAGGATCATCAACGCCAGCAGCAGGTATTTCACCTTGGTCAGCTGTTCAAACTGGCTCTCGCTGTACGTCGAATAGCGGATGCCGATGCGGCGGCGCAGCGCGGTAATCCAGTCCTGAATCGTGCCCAGCGGGCAGATGTAGCCGCACCAGCCCTTGTTCAGAACGATGAACCAGAGCGTGAAGGTCAGAAAGCCCGTGAGGATGGCGATGCTCGCGAGGCTGAACAGCCTCGGCCAGGGCTGGCTCAGCTGGTGTTGCAGCGGCAACAGATAGCAGATACCCGCGCGTCCCTCATCATTGTAGCCGCAGGAAAAAAACGGCAGGCGCGACCCCAGGTCGATGGCGAAATAGCCACCATAGACAAAAAGGACAAAGGCAACGATCTGGAACCAGAAACGGAAGTTCTTGAGATCGACCCGGTTGACGGCATCGCGCACCGCCTGCAGGCGCGTATTACTTGCTTTCATTAAAGCGCAACTCCTGAAAAGGTTTGACCCTGCGGCGGCGGTAGAGATAAACAGCCACGCCGCAAAACAGAACGATCAACAGGCCGATGCCGAGTCCCCATGCATAGGACATGTAGTCGTCCGGCGAGGGCTGGTAGCTGCCGGACAGGGTCGCCTGATAACGCACACTGGAATATGACTGATCCTTGTAGCTGCCGGATTCGGCTGCCTCCGCCTCGGCAATCACCAGGCAGGCGGCCTTGAACCGTTTCTGGAATTCGCTCCATTGCGGATAGTAATCGCGGATCACCTGGAAAACGACCCGTCCCTGCTCGTCGCTCACCGCTTCCTTGCTCCAACCCTGGTGACTGACGAAACGCACGCGCGCACCCTGCAGCGGAAGCCCTTTTTGCAGAACGAGATAAGCCTGCTCATCGCCGGACTTCAACTGAAAAAATTGTTTCTCGCCCGGCTGGCGCTCGCGGACGATTTCGATCGGCGCAGACTCAAGAAAACGCGGAGCCAGCATGGCCCTTGCCTGCTCTTCCTCGTCGCCGCCATGACCGAAGTTGGCGACCTCGGCCTTGGCTACGCTGATACTCAGCTTATCGCCTTGAAGTTTGCGGTTCGTAAGATAAACGCGGTAATAACCCTGGGCAGGCATTTCGAAGGCAAGCCCCGCATGGTTCTCAGCCGGCATTTTCAGGGGTTCTCCCTCCGACTTGCCGGGTGAGACCAGCATGATCTCCGTCGCTGCCTCTGCGTCCTCGCGGGCGAACCCTGATTTCTGCGGGTCATTACCAACGCGCGGCCATAGACGTTTCATGGGTGGGCCGCCGCGCCCGCCGCCCATGTCCATGCCGCCCATGCCGCCCCCGCGAGCGCTACCCGAACGCGACCCGTCGCCACGCATCGGCGGCGAATCCGACAGCCAGACCGCCCCGCCACTGCGCATGCCGCCGGGACGACCTCCACTATGGGCACCCTCCTCATGCTTGCCGCTGATGGCGGGCGCGCCGCTGGCCGCAGCAGGTGCTCCGCCATGCCGATGTTCGGCAGCGGAGACCGGGGGAGTGGCTGCCGCATCTGCTGCGTCAGCCTTGCCTTCCGGATATCCACGTTTGGCACGCCATTCGGCGGCCTGCGCTTCGCCGGGCCGGCCACCCTGCCCCACCCGTCTCTCGCCACTGCGATAATCTTCGCAGTGGCCGTTCATCGACAGGGTCGCCAGCATTGCGACAACACAGAGGTTCAACTTTGACATTGGCAGCCTCATCGGAATCTTCAGCCCCGGAACTTGAGGCGGGTTGTCAGTAAAGTGTTTTTCTGCACGTCCTTCCCCTTAGAAATTCAGCGTCAGGCCGGCCGTCCACACACGCCCCGGATCGACCGTGATGGACATGTCTTCGGCGTTGTAAACCCCATTGCCATCGCCGTCCGAGCCGCCGCGTATCGTGGAGTAATAGCGGCGATCGAACAGATTATCGATACGCGCGAACGCCGACCATTTCGTTTCGCGTTCGGTCTTGATTTCATAGTTGACCATCGCATTGAACAGCGTGCGCCCCCCTATCCTGACCAGGTTCACTTCGTCGGCGTAGATGCCGCTCTGCGTATTCATCTCGGCAGAGAAGGTCAGCGCAGGTGTGTAACGGTAGCGCGAAGACAGGTTCATCTTGTGCTTCGGCGTGCGCGGCACGACATTGCCGGTGTTGTTGTACAGCACCGAAGGCAACGGCACGGTACGCGATCCCATACCCATCCAGTAGGAGTCGTTCCGGGTGAACTTGGCATCCAGATAAGTGTAGGCGATATCACCCGACCACGCTTCCCTGGCATCCGTCTTAACGCCCAGTTCGACGCCGCGGTTGCGCACCCCGCCAATATTCTGATACTGCTCGGCTACAGGGTCAGTCTGATACTGGCCGCCGGTGTTCAGGATGAAGTTCTTGCGGTCGATCTGGAACAGCGCCACATCCAGGTCCAGCGCGATGCCGTGCAGTTCGCTCTTGGCGCGCAAGCCGATTTCCTTGTTCCAGGATTTTTCCGGCACCAGGTCCGGATTGCCCTGCACTGTGCCGGTCGGCGAGATGGTGCTACCGTATAACTGGCTGATGGTCGGCACCCGGAAGCCGTTGGATATGTTCGAGTAAATTTCGCGTTCCGCAGACAACGCATAATTCACACCGACGCGTTCCGACCAGACCTTGAAAGTCTTTTGGCCGGTGGTCGTTCTGCCTGCCAGAATTTGAGCGGCAGTGAGCGGAATGTAACTCTCATAACCGCTATCGATATTGTCGTAACGCGCATTCAGCGTGGCCGTCAATGGGTCGGTGGCCTGCCATTTGAATTCCCCGTATACCGCCTTGGTGTCCGTCGTG
The DNA here is from genome assembly GCA_001801175.1 of Gallionellales bacterium RIFCSPLOWO2_02_FULL_57_47. Classification (GTDB taxonomy): domain Bacteria; phylum Pseudomonadota; class Gammaproteobacteria; order Burkholderiales; family Gallionellaceae; genus Gallionella. Next base: position 18,659 of record MGWZ01000105.1, read on the forward strand.
GACAGGTTGTTGGCGGTAATAGCACCTGCAAGATTCAATGGATTCGTCGCGCCAATCGCCGTGCTGCGCGATGAGTATGTCACCAGATTCCTGGTTAACGCCCGATCCGAAAACGACTGCAGATCCAGTCCTGCCATCATGCCAACCTGTTCACCGCCCTTGCGCCATTCGGTCTTCAGCCCTTTCTGCACCTGATCGGTATCTCCGCCATTGACATAGGCATCATTCATCGTGCTCATGTCACTGGCTGCGGCTGTGCCATACAGCAAGGTCCCATCGGCTGCTCGCAGAAACCCGCTCGGGTTAGACCAACTGAAGGTGTGGTCCTTGAAGTTATAGACGTTCATCAGCAAATTGCCGCTGGAACCCAGATCCTTCGCATAAGTCAGATTCAGCTTGTCCAGATCGACATCGTAGTTACGCGCATAATCCTTGCCTCCGCTGAAGCTCTGCGGATCGAGCGCGGCGGCGGTCACCCCCTTGACCGTGCCATGGCTATCCTTGGCACGCTTGGATTGCTCAAAACCGAAAGCGATATCGCTGGTCCCATCAATTAAGTATTGCAGCTTGCCGTCCACGTATCTCGCAGAGGATTCCCCCTGATCGTGATAGCCGTCCGTCTGGCGTTTCGTGGTCTGCACATGCCCGACCCAGTTGCCTTCAGAAAATCCCGCACGCACCAGGCCCTTGCGATAATTGAAGCTGCCCGCTTCAGCGCTCACCGTGAAACCCGCCATTTTCGCTCCGCGCTTGGTGGTAATGACCACCGCGCCGGACAACGCGTCCTCGCCGAACAGATACGATGCGCCGCCCTTGATGACCTTGATCGACTCGATATTATCCAGGTCGATATTGACGCGACCGGTACGCTCCAAGACCGGCACGCCGTCGATCACGATCGCCACGCCGGGTTTTTCGCCCATGTAACGCTGCGCTTCCACGCCGCGCAACATGATCTTCACCGAGTCGCCGCTCTGCACTTCGGCAGTTACGCCCGGGATGGATTCGAGTATCTCCACGAGGTTCTTGCCATGCTCGTCATCGACTTTTTTGCCGCTGATGATGTTGATATTTGATGCTTCACCGCGCTTGGAATCGAAACGATCGTCGATCGTCGTGGAAGTAACGGCCACCTCGGGCAACATGCTTCTCTCAGCAGGCGCTGCCTGCACCTCTGGCACCGTGCTCGCCGCGACAGGCGCTGCCTGTACTGCGGACGCCGCCTGTGCCTCGGACAACGCGCCCTCCTCGGCGTGCACCACCTGGCTGACTGCCAGCACGATCATGCTCAACGCAAAAACCCGCTTCCCTTTCATCCTTCATCCCCCTTAAACGATTAGTTATTGTTAAATATTTACTGCAGAAAATTAATGCGGGCGGATTCTATGGATGAACAATCAGCATGGGAATATGGCAAATTGTCGCGCGGCAAAATGCCGCAGGGTGAAACGTTGCAGTATTCTGCGTCGAAGACTAATATCCGCGCAGTGCAGGTCATGCCGTAGCCACGCAATGCCGCCCGACTAAATTTCGCCACGTTCGGCGAATTTGTTTTCTGGTTTACTGAGTAAGTATCCCCCGGCAAAGCCGGGGGCTTTAATTTGTGAGCCGCTCAAAGCGGCTTAACGGGGTCGCTTACGCGGCCCCTGCTCTTGTGG
>MGWZ01000106.1:0-17637 GCA_001801175.1 Gallionellales bacterium RIFCSPLOWO2_02_FULL_57_47
CACTTAAAGGTTGGGCTGATGGGAATCGCGGTGGAAGCGGAGGCGGGTGAATACGATGCGAGCATGGCGGAAAACGTGGTCTGTCCCCTATTATTCTGTCCCCTATTATTCTGTCCCCTATTATTCTGAAAACGTGGTCTGTCCCCTATTATTATGTCCCCTATTATTATTAGCAACCTGCTGGCCGATAACCCGCTGGCGATGTCGCCAGATACAGCATTTACTTCGCTAGCGCCAGACGCGATACCGCAAAGCGGTGTCCAACTGCTGGACTATGCACAAACCCTGATCGAAGGAGAAGAACTCATGTTTACCATGGACGTGCCGTATATCCCGGCGCAGGAAACCCCCATCGTGCTGGCTCAGGCCGGTACGGCAGTTGGTTCTGCACAGCAACCCGATTACCTGTTGAAAGTATGCCAAGATACATCCAGCAGCGTTCTAGATGCGAGATCGGCCATACGCGGCATTTACCCTGCCGGTATGATTGGAACCTACTATGGCAAACGAGATCACCGTGTTATTGACCCTGATACTGAGGCCACTATTAAAACCACCTTGTTGCAGGCTACCAAACACGGAAAGCTTGTCGAAAAAATTGCCGACAACGGGGCGGTGTACTACATGTATGAACCTACACCTGATTATGAAGGTGACGACCAGGCGGTGTTCATGGCCGAGTTCGAGGGTATCCGCTACAGGATCGTGGTGACTCTGAAGGTGCAAACATTCATAGACCAAATTGGGTTGTGCCCTGACAACCCATACGAACTCATTAAAGTCAAAAAACCCGCCACCGGCTCCTCCGGTTATGACATGGGTTCCATCACCGTCACCTTTGTTAATAGGGGACAGACCACGTTTTCTGCTAGCATAACGCCACCGCAAACATTCAATTTGCCACCATGCCCCGTCGCGCACGCCTGTCCATCCCCGGCATCCCCTGGCACATCATCCAGCGCGGCAACAACCGCTCGAAAGTGATTTGATTGGGAGCGCGGGCATCCTGCCCGCACTCCGCTATAATTCCTCAGATATTTTTTCGAGGGGCGAACATGAATAGAATCCTCAAATACGGTTTGCTGGGCACCGGCGCGGTGGCCGGTATCGCCGTGGCGGGTATTATTTACGTCGCGGTTACCTTCAATCCAAACGATTACAAGCCGCAGATCATCCAGGCGGTGAAGGATAGCAGGCAGCGCGATCTGCGACTGGATGGCGACATCAGCCTGTCGTTTTTCCCCGACCTCGGCGCGAACCTGAGCAAGGTGTCCCTGTCCGAGTTCAAGAGCGCAAAAGAGTTCGCGGCGATAGATTCAGCGCGTGTTTCTCTCGCCTTCATGCCGCTGTTGCGCAAACAAGTGGTGGTGAACGAAGTGGCGGTGAGCGGGTTGAAAGCCACACTGGTCAGGCACAAGGACGGCACGACCAACATCGACGACCTGCTGGGTAAGGAGGAGAAGAAACAGGACGAAAAGCAAACGGATCATGGCACGCAGGTGAAACTGGACATCGCCAAAGTGTCCATAGCGAACACCAGCCTGACTTATCGCGATGAAGAGACCGGTGCGCAATATGACATCAGGAATCTGAACCTCAAGACCGGCCGCATCGCCGTTGGCGTGCCGGGCAAAATTGAAATGTCAGTGGGCGTGCAGGCCAACCAGCCCAGGCTGGATATCAACACTCAACTCGAGACCACGCTGACGTTTGATCTGGACAAGCAGAAATATCAGCTGGAAGGGTTGGAGCTACAGGTCAGCGGCGCGGTACTCGACATCAGCAATCTGCAGGCAAAAGCCAGCGGCGATGCGAGCGCCAATTTGGCAGCACAGGAATTTTCTGCGCAGAAATTCATGCTGAATGCGACGGGCGTTAAGGCCAAGGACAACTTCGATGTCGCGCTGAATGCGTCAGCATTAAGCCTCACTAAAGATAAACTCTCCGGTAACAAGCTGGCGCTGAATGCCAGGCTGGATGGCGCTACCGGCAATATCGCCGCAGTCCTGTCGGTGCCCAGCCTGGAAGGCAGCCTGAAATCTTTCAAGGCCAGCGCACTGAATCTGGATTTGAAAATGAAGCTGCCCCAGCCCAAGGTGGACATTGCCGCGCAACTCAAGACCACCCTGATCCTTGATCCGGAAAAGCAGAGCTTACAGTTGAAGGGAATGGACCTTCAGGCCAGCGGGTCGGCTCTCGACATCAGCGATCTGAAGCTCAAGGCCGGAGGCGATGCGAGTGCGAATTTGACCACCGGGGAATTTGGCGCGCAGAGATTTTCCTTGCAGGCAACGGGCATGAAAGGCAAAGACAGCTTCGAGGCCGCGCTCGATGCCCCGCAACTCAGCCTCACCAAAAACAAATTCTCCGGGGACAAGTTGACGCTGAAAGCCAAGCTGGACGGAGCTTTCGGAAATGTCGTCGCCAGCGTATCGCTGCCCGGTGTGGAGGGCAATGAGCAATCCTTCAGGATCAGTGCGCTGGCCCTGGACCTGGATGTGAAGCAGCCCGAGCAAGCCTTCAAGGTCAAACTCAGTTCGCCGGTGTCTGGCAGTATTCAGGCGCAGCAAATCAATTTGAGCAACCTCGTCATTGCGGTGAAAGCCACTGGTGACAAGTTGCCGAACAAATCGGTGAGCAGCGAAATGAAGGGGAGCGTGCAAGTCGATGCTATAAAAGAAAGCGTGCAGGCGAATATCGCCGGCGGGTTGTTGCAAAGCAGGGTCAAAGCCAAAGTCGGCGTGAAGGGCTTTGCCAAACCGGCGATCAATTTCGATGTGGATGTGGACCAGTTCGATGCCGATTTGTATCTGCCGAAAGCACCTGCCGCCAAAGCGCCGAAATCCACGGAGCCGGAGCAGCCGTTGGATCTGTCCGCGCTGCGCACGCTCAATCTGGACGGCAGCCTGCGTATCGGTTCGTTCAAAGTGGCGAACGTGAAAACCAGCCAGGTTCGTCTGGACGTAAAGGCGCGTGACGGGCAGGTGAACGTCAATCCGCTGTCGGTCAACCTGTACCAGGGCAGCGCCAACCTCAGCGCCTCGGTGAATGCCGCCCCGTCCACGCCGAACTTCGCCGTTAACGGCAACCTTAGCGGCATCAATATCGCGCCGCTGCTCAAGGATGCAGCCGATCTCGACATCGTCGAGGGCAAGGGCAACATTACAGTTAACCTCACCACACAGGGCAACCTGGTGAGCGTGTTGAAGAAAGCGCTGAACGGCAGCATGGCGGTGAACCTGGCGGACGGCGCGGTCAAGGGTATCAACCTGCCCAGGCTGGTGCAGGGCGTGCAGTCGCTGGGCAAGAGCAGTTCAATGGAGACCATGGGCGTGAACAAGGACGAGAAGACCGAGTTCAGCGAATTCAAGGCCAGCTTCAAGGTGAGCAACGGCGTTGCGCACAACGATGACCTCGCGGTGAAAGCGCCGATGCTGCGCATTGCCGGCAATGGCGACATCGACATCGGCAATGACAGCCTGAATTACACGACCAGGGTCACCATGTCCAAGACCGAAGGAGGCGGCACCGCCACCCTGCCGGTGTATCTGAGCGGCCCTTATACTGCGCTCAAATTCAAGCTGGATTATGGCGCGCTGCTGGCAGACATCGCCAGGCAGAAACTCGAGGCCAAGAAAGAAGAGCTGAAGGACAAGGCAAAAGAAGAAGCCAAAACCAGGTTGCAGCAAGAATTGAAGAAGGGCTTGAAGGGCTTGTTCAAGTGATGGGAGCAAATGTAGGAGCGGGCCATGCCCGCGATATTCTTGTTCGCCGGCATGACCCGCTCCTGCGCGACAGCTCATTCAATGAATAGCTTCGCTTTCCGCCTGATCCGCTGGCAAAAACAACATGGCCGCCACGACCTGCCCTGGCAGGGCGCGGACGGCATGACACGGTGCGCGCAAGCGTCCGGTGCGGGAATGCCGTCCCCCCGCCTCCTCCCGCAATCGGCTGGCAGAAACCCTCACCTCAATCCTCTCCCGGAGGGAGAGGAAGCGATTGCCCTTTCCCCCTCTGGGGGAAAGTTGGATAGAGGGCTGGCCATAACCAGCGACTTGGCGAGCGTTGTTGGATCGCCTAGTCGAATGGCTAGCAGTTCCATCAGTAACGTGTCGGAGGCGGATGCCTACCGCGTGTGGCTATCCGAGATCATGCTGCAACAGACGCAGGTCGCCACCGTCATACCCTATTACCAGCGCTTCGTCGCCTCGTTCCCGACTATTGCCGCACTCGCGGCGGCGAGCGAGGAGCAGGTGCTGACGCACTGGAGCGGACTCGGCTACTACGCGCGCGGACGCAACCTGCATCGTGCAGCACAACTCATTGCGGAAAAACATCACGGCGAATTCCCGCGCCAATTCGAACAGATACTCGAGCTGCCCGGCATCGGCCGCTCCACCGCCGCCGCGATCTGCGCACTGGCCTGGCATGAGCGCCGCGCGATACTCGACGGCAACGTCAGGCGCGTGCTGGCGCGCTATTGCGGCATTGAAGGCTGGGCGGGGGACAGGAAGGTCGAAGAAAAACTCTGGCAGCAAGCCGAAGCGCTGCTGCCGCAACGCGACATCGCCAGCTATACCCAGGCGCTCATGGACCTGGGTGCGACTGTCTGCACGCGCAGCAAGCCGAAGTGCGGCGACTGTCCGGTGCACAGTGATTGTGTCGCGTTTCAAAGCGAAAGAGTGAACGAACTTCCCACGCCACGCCCGCGCAAAGCCGTGCCGGAAAGACACGCCGTGTTTCTGTTGCTGCTGCACGGCAACGATATCCTGCTGGAGAAACGCCCCGGCAGCGGCATCTGGGGCGGGCTGTGGTGCCCGCCGCAATTCGACGATGAAGCAGCGGCCAGGGACTGGTTCGTACGAAACGGAATGACGGCGAATGAAGGAGTAAGACTGGAGACATTCACCCACACCTTCACTCATTTCAGGCTGCACATCACGCCGCTGAAGATACAGCTTTCGCGCAAACCTCTGCATGCCGCGCAACCCGGCAGCGTGGTTGTTGGAGCTTCAGCTCCTTTACAACCACGGCGTACTCCTTGCGGGTGCAGCGTGTGGCTGGATGTGGAAGAGGCGTTGGGAGCGGCGATACCGACGCCGGTACGCAGCCTGCTGCAGAAGCTCACTTGTCGGATGGGTTGAGCATAGCGATACCCATCGTTATCATGCCCGCATGACCAACTACCGCCGCAGACGTCACCGGAGCCAGCTACTTCTTCACGGTGAATCTTGCCGACCGTTCGCAATCCTTGCTGACCGGCCACATCGCGTCATTGCGTAGCGCTTTCGAATACACACGCCAGCGCCATTCATTCACCGTCGATGCCATTGTGATATTGCCGGAGCATTTGCACACTATCTGGACACTACCACCCGGCGACAGCGATTTCGCATTGCGTTGGCGGTTGATCAAAGCGGTGTTCTCTCGTGGCTTGCCGCATGGCGAGCGCTGCTCCGAAAGCTGACAAAGCAAAGGCAAGCGCGGCATATGGCAGCGGCGGTATTGGGAACACCTCATCCGCGACGAAGCAGATTTTGCGCGGCACGTCGATTACATCCACATCAATCCGGTCAAGCATAGTTTGGTGGAGCGAGTGGCAGATTGGCCGCATTCGTCATTCCATCGTTACGTGAAAGCTGGCATGTTGCCGATGGATTGGGCGGGCGATGTCGGGATGGAGATGGAGTGTGGGGAACGGCGGGGTTTTGATTGATGGGTATCGCTGTGCTCAACCCATCCTACGCGGGCAAAACGGCGGGTGTGACCCGCCCTACTTCTGAGGCAGCCAGGTCACTACGGCCGTGCCGGACACCTGTGTCACCGCGCTCATTTTATCTGCACCGAGAAGCTCACCGGCTCCGTAGGGCGGGTTACACCCGCCATTGAATTTCGTGTGGCCATTCATGTTTCGACAAGCACAACATGAACGGCCTTAAGCTACCGGGCTATCCCCGACAACATCACTCTCCCCACTTTTTCACCAACTCATGCGGCACACCCAGATGATCCAGTATCCGCGCCACGACAAAATCCACAATGTCCTGCACGCTTTGCGGGTGGTGATAGAAGCCCGGGTTGGGCGGCATGATGACGGCGCCGGCGTGTGACAGCTTGAGCATGTTCTCCAGATGGATCGCGGAGAAGGGCATCTCGCGCGGCACTAAAATCAAGGTGCGTCTTTCCTTGAGCATCACGTCGGCGGCGCGGGCGATCAGGTCGTCGCTGATGCCGTTGGCGATCTTGCCGAGCGTGCCCATGGTGCAGGGGCAGACCACCATCGCGTTTCCGGGGTTGGAGCCGGAGGCCATCGGCGCGTACCAGTCCTGGATGCCGAAAACTTTCAATTCTCCGCTGAAGGAGGCGATGCGTTCCGCAAGCAGCTTTTCGGCATCCTGCGGGCGGTTCGGCAGCACCAGATCCAATTCCTGTTTGGCGACGATCTGCGCGGCCTGTGTATACACCAGGTGCACGCGCTGTCCGCTTTGCAGCAGGCATTCCAGCAGGCGCAGGCCGTAGGGCAGGCCGGAGGCTCCGGTAAAAGCGAGAGTGATGGTTTTCATGCGGGTATCGTTTGGTGGTCAGGAAACATTATTATCCGTGAAAAAACTACTGTCCACGAAAAACACGAAAGGCACGAAATGGGTTAAGCCAATGCCGTGTTTTGTTTTATTTCGTGACGTTCGTGTTTTTCGTGGACAAGGTTTCGGTTCCTGTATCCATGAAACGCGCCGCGATGAGGCCGTTTACCGTGCCGAACACCAGGGCGGCGGCAGCGAAGACCGGGATGAGATACGCGATGCCGGCATGCGGGATCAGCCACAGGTACACCACCAGCATCTGTCCGGCGATGTGCGCGAAGGCGGCGTAGATGCTGTGACTGACCGGGCCAAACCAGCGTGGTGGCAGGTGTTGCGCGAAGGCCAGCACCAGCAGGCTGAGCACAGCGCCGGACAGGCTGAGAAAGAAGCCGGGAGCCAGAAAGCTGCCGAACAGCAAGCTCCCCGCCACCACGCGCAGCAGCGACACCCACGCCGCCGCGCGCAAGCCGTAGCGCGCCAGCACGATCAGCGTGACGATGTTGGCCAGTCCCGGTTTCACGCCGGGCAGCGGCGAGGGGATGGCGTTTTCCAGCACGGTCAGGCCAAGCGCTACCGCAGCCATGCGTGCGATGTGGTGGTCTTCGGCGGTGGTGTTTAACAGGATTGAGGATTGAGGATTGAGGATTGAGGGGTGACTTTTATTCGGAGTGGCGGTTTCCCCTCGCTCCTCAATCCTCGCTCCTCGTTCCTGCTTTTTAGTAGTTGAGGCTGTCATATTTTTTCCTGCTTCCAGCCAGTTCGACGCTGACCTGATTCGGCAGGCACAGCGCAATCTCCCCGGCCTGTTGCAGCCAGCCCTGGCGCACGCAGTATTGCCTTGGGCTGGGGTCGGAGGCGATGCGCACTTTGCGATTCTGGATGCTGATGACGCTTACTCCAAGCGGGCCGGGCACCTCGATCTGCTGGTCATGCGATAGAGGCACTTCGCGAAAAATCTTGCCGCCGCTGCGGATGACGGCCTTGTCGGCGAGATCGCCGCTCCATAGTCTGAGCGCGAGCAGCACCACGCAAATGCTCCCCAGCAGCAGCGTCAGCCAGTCGCCGGGCTTGAGGTGCGGCAGGGTGGCCGCGCTGATGAATTCATGCGAGCTCACGGTGGCGCACCAGCACTTGCTGCTGATGTTCGAAATACCGGGCGAGTTTTTCGGCGAAATAGACCGAGCGGTGCTGCCCGCCGGTGCAGCCTATGGCAACGGTGAGATAGCTGCGGTTGTCGGCTACGAAACACGGCAGCCAGCGTTCCACAAAATCGCGGATGTCGCTGAACATGTCCTGCGCGCCGGGGGTGTTTTCAAGGAACTCGATCACGGCTGTGTCGCGCCCGGTGAGCGGGCGCAGCTCCGGATTGTAGTGAGGATTGGGCAGGCAGCGCACATCGAACACCAGATCGGAATCCAGCGGGATGCCGTGCTTGTAGCCGAACGACTGGAACAACAGCGTCAGGCGGGCGCGATCCAGTTTGATGAACTGCTTGATCCAGGCTCGCAGCGCGTTGGCGTCAAGTTCGGTGGTGTCGATGTGATGGCCGATGTCGCTGATCCCGGCGAGCAATTCGCGTTCGTAGCTGACACATTCGGGCAGGGTGCGCGCGTTGTTGCTGAGCGGGTGCAGGCGGCGCGTCTCGGAAAAACGCTTGACCAGCGTATCGGCTTGCGCGTCAAGAAACAGCACATGCACATCCACACCCTGCTGCCTGATTTGTTGCAACAGGGGCGGCAGGCGTTGCACGCTGTTGGCGCTGCGCACATCTATGCTGACCGCGATGTTGCTGTAACCGGCTCGCTGCAAGTGCTCGACCAGCGCGGCCAGCAAATCGGCGGGAAGATTGTCCACGCAGTAGTAGCCGCTGTCTTCCAGCACCTTGAGCGCGATGCTTTTGCCGGAGCCGGATAAGCCGCTGATCAGAAAAAGTTGCATTTCAGTACGTCAATCGCCCAGCAGCAGTTGGTCATGCCGCTCGATGAATTCATCCATGCTGTTGATGCCGCGCTGTTGCAGGACAAAATTTCGCGCGGCGGCCTCGACCAATACCGCGAGATTGCGCCCGGCAACCACCGGGATGTTCACGGTGCTGATGTTCACGCCGAGGATTTCCTGGTGCGTCGCGTTGAGCGGCAGGCGATCCATTTGCGAGAGATCGCCGCCCTGCGGGCGGTGCAGATGTACGATAAGTTTCAGGTTTTTTTTGCGCCGCACTGCCGTTTCGCCGAACATGGTGCGGATGTTCAACACACCCAGGCCGCGCACTTCAAGAAAATCGCGCAACAATTCCGGGCAGCGCCCCTCCAGCGTATCCGGGGCGATGTGGTGTAATTCTACGATATCGTCGGCAACCAGTCCGTTGCCGCGCGTGATCAGCTCCAGGCCGAGTTCGCTTTTGCCGACCGCGCTCTCGCCGGTAATCAATACGCCTACACCCAGCACATCGAGAAACACGCCGTGGCGCGTGGTGGACTCGGCCAGTTCCTTGGCGAGGTAGTGGCGGATCAGCCACATCAGGTGCACGCTGGGCTTGAGCGAACGGAATAGCGGAATATGCGATTGATCGGCAAAGGCTATCAGTTCAGCAGGAATACTCTCGGAACCGGCCACGATCAAGCAGGTCGTGACGCTTTGTTCGATTTGCCGGAACGCGCTGGCGCGCTCTTCCACGTCCATGTTGCGCAGATAATTGAGCTCGGTTTCGCTGAGCACCTGTACCCAATTCGGGTGTATCAGGTTGAGATGGCCGATGAGGCCGTTGTTGGAGGCATTAACCATGTCGCTATCGATGATGCGGTCAGTGCCATCCGCGCCGGCAACACGGCTGAGCTGCAGCCGTTGCTGCTTGTCTTCGAATAGTTGCCGGACGTTAACCTGGCTCATGGGGATCTCATGCCGTGCCGTGCCAGTCGTAAAACAGCTGGTGGATACTGGCTCCGTCTTCGCAGGCGAGCAGGCGATTGCGGAACTGTGCATCGCTGAACATTTGCGCCAGTTCACCGAGGATTTGCAGGTGCAAATCGGTGGCGCGCTCCGGAACCAGCAACACGAAAATCAGGTTCACCGGCTGTCCGTCCGGCGCGTCGAACGGGATCGGGTTGGAGGTTTTTACGAACGCGGCGGTCGCTTCGCGCAGCTTGGCGATGCGGCCGTGCGGGATTGCCACGCCTTGGCCCAAACCGGTCGAGCCGAGTTTTTCGCGGGCAAACAGGCTGTCGAACACCTGGCTGCGCGCAATCTGCTGGTTGTTCTCAAACAGCAGGCCGACGCGCTCAAACACGCGCTTTTTGCTGGTGGATTCGGTATCCAGCAGGATATTGTCGGGCAGCAGGATTTTGCTGATCAGGTTCATTATGGAAGTCGCATCAAAATGGGCGGCATTGCTGCCGCCCGTTGGTGATTATTCTGCTGCTGCTACGTGCTTGCCTGAATCATCATGGCGCCGCGCCGACAGCTTCTCCTTGTGCTTCATGACCTGCCGATCCAGCTTGTCCACCAGCGCGTCAATCGCCGCGTACAGGTTCTCATCCTCGCATTCCACGAATACGTCCTTGCCGCTGATGTGTATCGTGGCTTCGGCCTTTTGCTTCAGTTTTTCAACGGAAAGGATGATGTTCACGTCAATCACATTGTCGAAATGGCGTTTGATCTTGCCGATTTTGCCGGTCGCATAGTCGCGGATGGCGGGTGTTATTTCCAGATGGCGTCCGGTTAGGTGGAGGTTCATGGTGTGCCCCTTATATTAGAGTGATTTACGGAGATTCACCGGGAGTATGCGTAATGCTTCCCGGTACTTTGCTATGGTACGCCGGGCGACGACTATGCCCTGCTGTGCCAAGATTTCAGACATGCGGCTATCGGTAAGTGGTTTGTGTCCGTCTTCAGCGCTGACCAGTTGTTTGATTAACTCGCGTATCGCGGTTGAAGAGCAGGTTCCGCCGCTTTCCGTGGATAAGCCGCTGCCAAAGAAATGCTTGAATTCGTATATGCCGCGCGGGGTCAGCATAAACTTTTGTGTAGTACTGCGCGATACTGTCGATTCGTGCATCTCCAGCGCATCGGCGATTTCGCGCAACACCATCGGGCGCATACCGATCTCGCCGTGCTCGAAAAAATTGCCTTGCCTTTCCACGATAGCCTGTGCGACGCGCAGGATGGTTTCAAAGCGCTGCTGTAAATTCCTGATCAGCCATTTTGCTTCCTGCAGTTGTGTGGCGAGCTGGGAGGAATTTTTATCTCCGCGCTGTTGCAGGATGTTGGCGTAGATCTGGTTCACGCGCAACTTGGGCATCGCTTCCACATTGAGCCGCGCGCGCCATTTGTTTTTGTATTTTTCCACGACTACGTCGGGTACCACGTAATCCGCGACGCTTTGGTCAAATTCCGATCCGGGTTTCGGATTCAATCCTGTGATCAAATGCTGCGCGGCGCGCAATTCATCGTTCGAGCAGTGCAGCAGTTTTTTGATCCTGGCAAAATCGTGTGCCGCGAGTGTGTCCAGATGATTGCTTACCAGCAGAATCGCCAAATCGCGTTGCGGGGTGTCTTCAGGCATGGCTTTGAGCTGCAATGCCAGGCATTCGCCCAGGTTGCGCGCACCGAGCCCTGGTTGATCCATGTGTTGCAGCTGCACCAGCGCGGTTTCCAGGTCGTCCAGCGTGATGCCGAGTTCGGCGGGCAGCAGTTCTGCCAGTTCTTCCAGGTCTTGCGCCAGATAGCCATTCTCATCCAGCGCATCGATCAGCAGACCGACCACTTGGCGGTCTTTTTCATCCAGCGAGCTGGTGGTCAATTGGGCATGCAGGTATTCGCGCAGGCTGGCCTGCTCGGCAGCTTGCTCGGGAAAGGTTTCGTCTTCATCATCCGTGCTGCGAGCCATGCTGCCGCCGGTATTCCAGTCTGCGGGTCCATTGTCAAAAGTACCCGCGCCAAAATCGTCCGCGCCGCGGTCATCGGAGCGTGCTTGTTCCGGTTCGTCCGAGTTCGCAGTGCTGTGTGGTTCCAAAGGCTGGCTTGGCGGGGAAAAAGCGCCTGCCGTCTCCTCGGCCGCTTCCAGCATGGGATTTTCTTCCAGCATCCGCGCGACTTCCTGATGTATGTCCTGTGTCGAAAGCTGCAGCAAACGAATAGCCTGCTGCAACTGGGGGGTAAGCGTCAGTTGATGGGATACTCGAAGTTGAAGAGAGGGTTTCATTGCACAGTGTGGTGGCGGGGTATTTCTGGAAAACCTTCGCGTTACAGCTTGAAGTGTTCCCCCAGATACACTTTCCTTACGCCTTCATTATAAATGATTTCATCCGGCTTGCCTTCCGCCATTACCGAGCCGGCATTGATAATGTAGGCCCGGTCACAGATGCCCAGCGTTTCACGCACATTGTGGTCGGTGATCAGCACGCCGATGTTGCGTTCCTTGAGGAAGCGGATGATTTTCTGAATGTCCAGAACGGCGATCGGGTCGACGCCGGCAAACGGCTCATCGAGCAGGATGAAACGGGGGTCCGCCGCCAATGCGCGTGCGATTTCAACGCGCCGCCGTTCACCGCCTGACAGGCTGACAGCCGGATTGTCGCGGATGTGAGTGATGTGCAGATCCTCCAGCAATGCTTCCAGGCGATTTCGGATGTCGTCATCGGACAGGCCTTGCAGTTCCAGTACCGCTTGAATGTTCTGTGTCACCGTCAGGCGGCGAAAGATCGATGCTTCCTGAGGCAGATAACCCAGACCCAGGCGCGCGCGGCGGTGTATCGGCAGATGCGTGATGTTCTGGTCGTCAATGAAAATTTCCCCGCCATCGGCAGCAATCAGTCCCACGATCATGTAAAACGATGTGGTCTTCCCCGCGCCGTTCGGGCCCAACAGGCCGACCACCTCGCCGCTCTTCACCGACATCGAAGTATCATGCACCACGGTTCGTGAACCGTAGGTTTTCTTTAAGCCGATCGCGCGTAATTCACTCATGCTTATTCCGTGGGAGCAGGATTTTCTCCGGGTGTGAGGGGTGGTGTGTCTGGTGCGGGTGTTGATGCCGTGCCTTCTTTCGATTTTGGTTGCAGCACGGCGCGGACACGCTGCGGGGGAGCATCAGCCGAACTTGCGCTGCCGCCGCTCACCCGAAATATTTCGGTCTTGGCGTTGTAAGTGATGTGCTCGCCGAGCACTTCATCCTGGCCGCGCTTGAGGCGTGCCTGTACGTGGAAGTTAAAAGTTTCGGTTCGTGTGTCATATTCGATACGTTCGCCATAACCTTCCACATACCCGTCCAGTCCTTCGCGCTTTTGCCGGAATTCGGCGGTTTTGCCGTATGCCGTAGCGTGCATGAAGCCACTCTTGTCCTGCTTCACGACGATCTTGTCACCGCGTATCAGCAGCGAGCCCTGGGATAACCGCACTTTGCCGGTGAAGGTGCTGACTTGCTTCGCATCGTCTACCAGCACCTGATCGGCTTCAAGGTTGATCGGCATATCGTGATCGGCACGCTCGGCGAAGCTGGTTGGCGCCCAAAGCAGCAGCAAAGCCGGCAGCAGCAAAGATTCCAACGGAAGTTTATTTTTTGTTTGGCACATATTCGCTTCTGACACGAGCCAGTAATTTCAGAGTGCGCGCTTTGTTGTCCATTTCCAGACCGGTCGCTTGCACGGTATTGTGTCCTTCCAATATAGTCACGGTACGGTCGGTGTTTGCCAATTCCTGGTCCGGGATAAAGTGCAAATACTCGGTTTGTATCCTGAGTTCGTTTTGCGACGCGCTTGCTTCGCGCAATACCTCGACATCTTCGTGCAGAAACACCTCGTCGCCTTTGCTGGAAATGATACCGAGCTTGGCGATGGCGTGTATCGCCGGGCGCTCGGCGGACAGCGAGGTGAGGTGCGGCACTTCCAGCGTGGTGCTGTCGTCATCAGGGTAATGAAGCATTTTTTTTGCCGCCATAATGAAGTGCGGCTCCCCTTGCTCATTCAGCTTGATCGCGGAAAAGTTTTCGATAATGGCATCGGGATCGTGGCGTTTGCTGTTGTCCGGCTTGCCCGGTTCCGGCCGCGACAGCTGGTTCAGCCAATAGGTGAATCCCAGCAAGCCAAACAATGGCAGAAGCGGCAACCAGTATCGGGCACGGGAGGAGAAGGTCATTGCAGATAGGGGGCCAGTTGTGCGTCCAGTGTACCTTGCGCCGACATGATCAACTCGCAAACTTCGCGCACTGCGCCATGCCCGCCGCTGCGCTGCGTGACGTAGCCGGAATGTTCGCACACCAGTTGCGGAGACTCCGGCACGCTGATCGACAACCCGACATGGCGCATCACGGTGAGGTCAACCACGTCATCGCCCATATAGGCGGCGGCATCGCGTGTCAGTTTAAGCTTGCTGAGCAGATCGACCATCGCTTCAAGCTTGTTCTCCACACCCTGATAAACATGCTCAATGCCGAGATTTTGCGCGCGCGCCTTGACGCAGCGCGAGGAGCGCCCGGTGATGATGGCAATTTCCACCCCGCTGGCCTTGAGCATCTTCATGCCTTGCCCGTCCAGGGAATTGAAGCGTTTGAATTCTTCCCCGGAATCGGAATAATATAATCCGCCATCGGTCATCACGCCGTCCACATCAAAGGCGACCAGTCGAATCAATTTTAAGCGGCTTGCCAGCATGGTGTTCTCCTAAATAAACGTAGGGTGGGCACAGCCTTATCGTGCCCACGCGGACTATACAGCGTGGGCAGAAAAACCTGCCCACATCCCGCGACACGTTACTGGCGAAGCCAGCCGTTTGCGGGAGCGGGTGTGAGGCGGCCATTCCCGCCCCGGATGCTTCGCAACGCCGTGTCATGGCCGCCACCCTACACGACTGGTGTCATTAAATTACCTTTGCGTGCAGCAAATCATGCATATTCAGTGCGCCGATCAGCCGGTGTTGTTCATCCACCACCAGCATCTGGCTGATATTGTATTGTTCCATCATCTGTACCGCTTCGGCGGCGAGCGCATCCGGGCCGATGCAGCGTGGATTGGCGGACATCACGCTGCGCACGGGAGTGGCGTTGAAATCCAGTTTCTTCCCCAGCGTGCGGCGCAAGTCGCCATCGGTATAAATTCCCAGCACATGCTGTTCGGTATCCACGACGGCGGTCATGCCCACGCCTTTTTTGGAAATTTCCAGAATCGCGTCGCCCAGCATTGCGCTTTCATGCACCATCGGCAGGCGTTTGCCGCTGCGCATGATGTCGCGCACATGGGTGAGCAAACGGCGCCCCAGGCTGCCGCCCGGATGCGAGCGGGCGAAATCTTCCGCGCTGAAACCCTTCGCATCCAGCAGCGCCACCGCCAGCGCGTCGCCCAATGCCAGTGCCGCAGTGGTGCTGGCAGTGGGCGCCAGGCCCATCGGACAAGCCTCTTTATCTACCGCCGCGTTGAGATGTACATCCGCTGCTGTCGCCAGATTGGACAGGGGGTTGCCGGTCATGCTGATGAGCTTGGCGCCCTGGCGCTTGATCATCGGCACGATGGTCATCAGTTCCTGGCTCTCGCCGGAATAAGACAGCGCGATGATGACATCCTTGCTGGTGATCATGCCGAGGTCGCCGTGGCTGGCTTCGCCAGGATGCACGAAGTAAGCAGGAGTTCCGGTGCTGGACATGGTTGATGCGATCTTGCGCGCGATATGTCCCGACTTGCCCATGCCGCTGACGATGATGCGGCCTTCGCAGCGCAGAATCACGTTCAGCGCGTGCAAAAAATTCTCATCGAGGCGCGTGGCGAGTGCTTGCACGGCGGCAGCTTCGACATTCAACACTTCGCGGGCAAGGTCGAGTGCGCGTGGCGTGACAGAGATGGGTTTGTTCATAACTGCGAATTATAGCAGTGAGCCTGTCCCGCAGTGAAATTTTGACTATTCCGCAGTCAAATTTTGCCTATATTCCTTTCAAATTTTGAAAGACGCCTTTACTTAGGGCATTATTCGGGCATGGCAAATCCTGACGCAAAAATACGTGCATGACTAACTCGCTGCAACTCCTGCTGATTTTGCTTGCCGTTGCCGTTGGCGTAGTGGTGCTGTGCCGCATCCTGCGCCTGCCCGCGATGCTGGGATATCTCATCGTCGGCATAATGATCGGGCCGCATGCGCTGGGCTGGATACCCGATGCGCCGGAAACCCGCCATCTGGCGGAATTCGGCGTGGTGTTCCTGATGTTCAGCATCGGACTGGAATTCAGCCTGGCGCGGCTGCGCGGTATGCAGCGTCTGGTATTCGGCCTGGGTACTGCGCAGGTGGTGGCGACCATTTTGCTGGTGATGCTCACCTCGCTTTTCTTTGAGCTTGATTGGCGCGCCGGGCTGGCATTGGGCGGGGTGCTGGCGATGTCTTCCACCGCGATCGTCAGCAAAATGCTGGTCGAGCGCGCCGAGCTGAACACGCCGCATGGTCAGAATGTCATGGGTGTGCTGTTGTTTCAGGATCTGGCCGTGGTGCCGTTCATCATCATCATCCCGGCGCTCGCCAGCAGCGGCGAGACCCTTTATGCCACGCTCGGCCTCGCGCTGTTAAAGGCTGCACTGGTATTGGCCGCCCTGCTGATTTTCGGCCAGCGGTTGTTGCGCCCGTGGTTTCATCTGGTAGCCAGGCAGAAATCTTCCGAGCTGTTCATGCTCAACGTGTTGCTGTTTACCCTCGGTTTGGCCTATATCACCGAATTGGCCGGGCTATCGATGGCGCTGGGCGCATTCGTCGCCGGGATGCTGATTTCCGAAACCGAATACCGCTATCAGGTGGAAGAAGACATCAAGCCATTCCGCGATGTGCTGCTAGGTTTGTTTTTCGTCACCATCGGCATGTTGCTTGATGCGGGCAGCGTGATCGCCGGATTCGGCTGGGTGTTGTTGGTCCTGCTCATCCTGCTGCCATTCAAGGCGGCGGTGGTGGCTCTGCTGGCGCGCTGGTTTGCCGGGGATTGGGGCGCGGCGATCCGCAGCGGTCTGGGTTTGGCGCAGGCGGGTGAATTCGGCTTCGTGCTGCTGACCCTGGCGGGCAACGTGAATTTGTTGCCCCCTGATGTAATGCAGAACGTACTGGCGGCCATGCTGATTTCCATGCTGGCAGCACCCTTTTTGATTCATCATGCCGAAGCCATCGTGCGGCGCATTTCTCCTTCCGCATGGATGGACCGCGCCCTGCAGGTACACCAGATCGCGGTGAAAAGCATGGGTGCCGATGCGCACATTATCATCTGCGGTTACGGGCGCAGCGGGCAGGCGCTGGCGCGCTTCATGATGCAGGAGAACATCCGCTTCATCGCACTCGATCTTGACCCGCGCCGGGTCCACGAGGCCGTCGCGGCGGGCGAGAGTGTGGTGTATGGCGATGCCGCCAAGCGCGAGGTACTGCTGGCTGCCGGGTTGATGCGCGCCAAAACGCTGGTGGTCACTTACAACGACAAACACTCCGCCCTGAAAATTTTGCACCATGTAAACCAGGTGCGCCCAGACCTGCCGGTGGTGGTGCGCACGACCGACGATACTAATATTGAAGAGCTAAAGAAGGCGGGCGCAGCCGAGGTGGTGGCGGAAGTGACGGAAGGCAGCGTGATGCTGGCCTCGCAGGCGCTGCTGATGGCCGGCGTGCC
Source organism: Gallionellales bacterium RIFCSPLOWO2_02_FULL_57_47 (assembly GCA_001801175.1). GTDB lineage: Bacteria > Pseudomonadota > Gammaproteobacteria > Burkholderiales > Gallionellaceae > Gallionella. Next base: position 17,194 of record MGWZ01000106.1, read on the forward strand.
GCTGAACCGTGTGATACGCCGCGTCCAGGAAAGCCGCGCATGGCGTTATGCGGTGTTCAGCGGCTATTTCCGCACGGCTCAAAATGAAGCGGATGAAGCCGTTGAAAGTTTGCAGCCGCGTTTTCTGAGCGTGTTGCTCAGGGATGACTCCGTGGCGGTGGGTCAAAAATTGGGTGAAATGGCTCTGGGTGAATTTAACGTGGAAGTCAATGCGGTTCGGCGCCGCGGTGTGCGCGGCGCGCAGCCGAGCGATGAAATGCTGTTGCAGGCAGGGGATGTGCTGGTGCTGTTCGGGTTGCCGGAAGACCTGCAGCAGGCGGAGGAGAGGCTGCACAAGGGGTGAAGACAGAGGATTCAGGATTCAGGATTCAGGATTCAGGATTCAGGATTCAGGATTCAGGATTCAGGATTCAGGATTCAGGATTCAGGATTCAGGATTCAGGA
>MGWZ01000106.1:17706-21676 GCA_001801175.1 Gallionellales bacterium RIFCSPLOWO2_02_FULL_57_47
AGGATTCAGGATTCAGGATTCAGGATTCAGGATTCAGGATTCAGGATTCAGGATTCAGGATTCAGGATTCAGGATTCAGGATTCAGGATTCAGTGGCGTAGCCCGGATGCAGCGTAGCGCAATCCGGGGTTGAATGGCGTTAAGCTGCTTTTTTCAGCGGCAGCTCTGCGCGTTTGCTCACATACAAGACTTCAACGCCCAGCACATTTCCGTTTGCATCGTAGTCCAGAATCATGCCGGGTTTAATCTCCTCGGTTTTTTCCACCTCACCTTCGGCAAGATGAACATAGAGCGCATCAGCCAACTGATCGAATTCGATTCTCATAGTCTCACCTCACTCAAAGTAAGCGGTGACGATGGTCACCGGCTCGGTTGTTTCGTTGTAAATCACACGCAGTTTTTTAAAACCTTTTTCGGGAATTGCTTTTAGGGCATGTGCTAATGTTGAATCCTCAAAGTCATCTTCAAGCAGGTCGGGATGTTCAATTGCTGCCTTGATCCATTCCGGTTTAATTTTACGTTGCTGGATACGTTTTTGAGCATGGTCACTCAGTTTGAATTCCATAATTATCCCCTGCATCCCGGTGGGAATGTGCAGTCTAGTTGAGTAATTAGGATTAGGCAATAAAAAAGCCCGCCGAAGCGGGCTTTGAGGTGTCACGCCGGGTGATTTGGAATTAAACGCCCATGCAGACGGTGTAGGTTAATGTTTCATCAATTGTCGTCGCCGCCGCTGGCGCAGCTGATAAACTAAGTGTCATCATTGACCCGCTATTAGGTTTGCCATCGTCCATAGTCGTATCCAACTGGGTGACGAATTTTCCGAGAATACCCTCAGAACAAATAATATAGGTACCACGCAACCCAGTAATCGGCGAATTGGAGCCGCTTTGAACGCCTACGTTTCCTCCAGATGCATTAGTAGGCAGGAACCCTGTTAAAGCTAGGGTTGTAGGTCCTGGGGCTAAGCCAGCTACACGAATATGCTGCCAGAAAAGAAGCGTTTCATCAGTAAGTGCCGTGGGTAACCATGGGCCTTCGATAATACCATTGCCAAGTGTTTGGCCGCCTGTCGGGGTTACATTTGTCACGGGGCTTCCTACATGGGTGGCTGGATCTTTATCATCCCCCGGCAGCGCCTTGAATTTGTCCTGATACCCATAGATGAACACCGGGATGTTCTTGAAATCGGTTGCGAGGTTCTTGACCTTGGCGCTGTTGATCAATTCCTGGCCTTTCAGCACGCCGCCGATCAGGAGGCCGATAATCACCAGCACGATGGCGATTTCGATTAAAGTGAAGCCGGATTGGTTGCGTTTCATTATGATACCTCCCATAAATAATAATCGTCGATGCTACGCTAAAACTTGAACGCAAGTGTCGTGCCAGAACTGCTGCATATTCGGTTTTTTATTGTTGGCTAAACAAAAATGTAGTCGGGACAATGGGTTGGATTGAGCAGCGTGCGGCATGACGAGCATTCATTGTAGCCTGAGGTGGGATTGTGAGTAGTATTGTCGCGGTGCATATGACGAGATATTGACAGGAGGTTGACAGAATGCTGACACTTGATTTAAGCAGCTATTTGCGCACCGGGCGCTGGCTGTTGCTGATAATGCTTATATTATTGCACAGCGCGCTGTTGCTCGGTGTGGATAATCCGTGGGCGCGCCCGTTCCTGTTGGCGCATCTCGGTGTGTTCCTGCTTTGGCAGCCGATGTGGCACGGTGAACGCGAAGTGGGGTTCGGCGCTCTCGTGTTCATCGCGCTGGCGGCTATGCTGGCGTTGTACTGGCTCAGCTGGTGGACCACCGCTTTTTGGCTGACAGGCCTGTTCGGCCTGGTCGGCGCACGCGTATTTGCCTATCGCGACCGCTGGACGCGCCTGTTATATCTGTTGGTGATGGTCTATTTGCTGGCAGCATTGCTGCTCTGGGTGGTGCCGAATTTATTTGCGGCGAAATCTACCATTGAGGCCGGGTATATCCTGATATGGTATGTATTGCCGCTGCTGTTGCTGGTTATTGCGGTTCTGCCCATTAACAACGCGCCGGTCGAAAGCACCCAGACGGTAGACTTCATCTACAGCCTTCTGCTGTTCATGTTGCTGACTTTGCTGGTGCTCGGCAGCCTTGCTTTCATGAGTCTGGGGCATCTGGATTACCTTGATGCCCTGCTGCGCACGCTGTTCCTGATCGTGCTGGTGTTATTGGCGCTCGGCACCCTGTGGAATCCGCGCTTCGGTTTCAGCGGCTTGCAAATGATGTTTTCGCGGTACCTGTTGAATGTCGGCACGCCGTTTGAAAATTGGCTTACTCAACTGGCCGAAGCGGCTCAGCGCGAACATGATGCGGCAAGCTACCTGCGCCATGCGATTAACCTGCTGGCGGATTTACCCTGGTTATCCGGCTTGTCCTGGCAATCAGCGGACGGATCCGGGCAACTCGGGCAATTCAGCGAATATGCCGTGGTGGTGCAAGAGGGTGAATTGCGCCTGTCGGTATATGCCAAGCATCAGTTCAATCCCGCTGTGCTGCTGCATGTCCATCTGCTCGCGCAATTGATCGGCTATTTTTACCAGGCAAAGCAGCGTGAGCAAAGCCTGCGTGACATCACGCGTTTGCAGGCGGTTTATGAAACCGGATCGCGCCTTACTCACGATCTGAAGAACATGCTGCAATCGCTGCTTTCGCTCTCCGATATTGCGCAAAGCCGTGAAGAGCGGGCGCAACAGTTGCTGCAACAACAGCTTCCGTTGCTCACCCAGCGTATCGAGCTTACCTTGAGCAAACTCAAACAACCGCTGCTCGAGAGTGAAACTCCGCAACTTGCCGTTAATGCATGGTGGGATGCTTTGAAGATGCAAAACCAGTTTCAGGCCATAGACTGGCGTTCGCCAGGCAGATTGCCGGACAAAAACATTCCTGCAGCCCTGTTCGATTGTGTTTTAGATAACCTGATCGATAACGCCTTGAGAAAACGCCAATCCGAACCGGGGATCAGCATTTTTGTAGAAATCGACTTTGAACCGCTACGCCTGGTCGTTTGCGACAGCGGGACTCCTATCCCGGAAGTTATCGCAGCAAAATTGCTGCACGCCGCCGTCGTTTCTGAAAATGGGCTGGGCATAGGTCTGTATCAAGCCGCACGCTGGTCCGAACAGTTGGGCTACCGGCTGACGATAGCCAGCAATCGGCCAGGAAGGGTATGTTTCGAGTTTATGGCAGATATCAGGGAACCAGGGGCATAGGACAGAGGTTTTGTCGCGGCTGCGCCGCGAATTTGATATGACGTGCCGCAAAGCGGCACACAAAAATCTGTATTCAGTCCTCTGTCTTCTGTCCTCAGTACATTCCAATCGAGGTTTGAGTCTGAAGGGGTGCGTTTTAAGGATTTCAGGCAGCCGCTTTCGACCTGTTAAAAATGGTTTTGAAGAGAATGGCACGCGCGTCGTTTAAACGTTGTGCAGCTTCATTATCACTGATTTCTTTGGCTTGCGCATCGAGCTGCTTGAAAGAAATTGCGGGCTTGAGATATTGCTTGGCCAAGGGCAATGATTTGAGTTTCTCGTAGGGTGTCATCATCAGTTTGTAGGGATAACGCTTGCGCTGGCGGCCTTTGGCATCGGTGATTGTTTCGGCGAATAAGCATGGCCGGTGGAAGTTGATATAGGGATTGAGATAGTCACGGCAGAAGGCATTCACCAGTGCTGCGAAGCATTGCGGGATGTGGCTGTAGCCCAAGTGTTTGCGCACGATGGCTGCGTTCTTTGATTCTGCTTGGGCGTTGTCGTTGCTGTGTCGGGAGCGCGATTTTGTTTGCTCTTCGATGAGCAGTTTGTTGAGTAATTTCGCGACGCGTTGATTGATGTACTCGGAGCCTGAGGTCTCCCCTCAAAGTTGCAGCGCAGGATGATCATATCGCAGTCGATCTAGAGCTTCACGAAATTCGCGTGGCGGGAATGCCGCCA
>MGWZ01000107.1 GCA_001801175.1 Gallionellales bacterium RIFCSPLOWO2_02_FULL_57_47
GGCCTTCCCGGTGAAACGTAAAACTTACTTAACCTCCTATACAGGATTTCATTAAATTCGATCATACAAGGAGCCCGATTTATCGGGCGATTTTAGATTGGCTATCGCCCGATAAATCGGGCTCCTACACATGAACAACAATTTTTTGTGGCTTTAATTTCTGACTGCTGAGTAATTATGTAATGTGATTCAATATCCAACAGGGAGGATATGCGTATGTTAAGACCTGCACACCTTGGTTTATCCGTCGCAATATTATTTTGCTTTCAGGTATCCAGCGCGGAAGCGGGCATGAATAAATGTACGGATGGAAAGCAGATTACCTATACGAACGAGCCATGCGAAAAAATGGGATTGAAATCCGCCGGCCCTATCAAGGACGCGGTGACAGTAATGCCTGCTGTCCCCGTTCCCCAGAAAGAAAAATCGGGCAAAGATCGCGGGGAAGACAACGAGGCTCCGAAGAACAAATCTCCCAGTGATGGTGCTTCAGGGGCTGATGTTTCCAGGGCAGCAACCATCAAGCCGGTAAGCCCGCTGGTAAACAAAATGCTGGATTGGTGAGCTTTCCAAAGAATGGGGGCAATAGCAGACCGGAATGCACTGCTCTGTCATTGCGAGCCGCGGAAGCGGCGTGGTAATCCAGAGATTGCCTGGCCGCTGAACGGCTGGATTGCCACGGCCCTGCGGGCCTCGCAATGACGGGCTGTCGTGCCTGGAGAGTTCGCCTGTGCAGCACCGCCATATGCAAATGGTTTAAACCCGGTTTCAGGTAAAAATCCCGCGCGGTTTTGATTATCCCGGTCTGCCGGCGAGACTCCGCTGGCGAAATTTCAATTTCCATCGCCACTCAATTTTCCGCCTCAACCAGCAACACTTTACCCCTTACACCCTCCGCCCCGCTTGCCGTGGACGGACCCGAAGCAAACCGGTAGGCGACGGCCATAAACAGGGCGCCGCTGATCGTGTTGCCCAATGTCACCCACAACAGGTTGTGTCCCATGCCCGCCAGGCTGATCGTATCGGGATACTCGCCCAGCAACGCGATGCTGAAAATCGTCATGTTGGCCACAGAGTGCTCATAGCCGCTGGCGATGAACGCGAACAGGCACCAGAAGATCATGACCAGCTTCGCTGCATCGCTGGTTGTGCGGCTTGCCATCCAGAGCGCCAGGCATACCAGCCAGTTGCACAATATCCCGCGTGCAACCAGTTCAACTGCAGGTGCGTTCATCTTGGCGCCGGCTACCTTGAACAACAGCGGAGCGCCGTCGAAGAGCAGCACGCCCCCGCCCCCCGCAACGAAGATCAACGCCAGCAAGACTGCCCCCGCCAGGTTGCCGATCCAGGCTGTCGTCCAGACCCTGCCGATGTCCGCAAGCCCTACTTTGCGGCACAACCAGCCGATCGGCATGATCATGGTATGTCCCGTATAGAGTTCCGAACCGGCGAACACCACCAGCGTGAGCGCGATACCAAAGGACGCCCCCATGATGAGTTTCTGGTAGGCCGGATCGACCTTGGCGCCGACACTGAAAATAAGAATAATACCCAAGCCAACATACGCGCCCGCCATCATGGCGGCAACGAAGAATGATGGCATGGAAGCGCGCACGGCTGCGGCCTTGTTTTCCGCTGCCGCCGCAAATTTCAGGATCGTATCGTGATACATGGCCAATCTCCTTTATAAGCAATTTAATTCCACAGATTTCTTTGTTGATCCCACCTTTGTTGCTTATTTTTAACATCAGGAAAGATTGAGATACACCTCGCCCTTGTCCACGCGCGCCCGGTATCGGTGCGTGCATCCCTTGTCGGGAGCGACCGCCTCCCCGCTGTCGAGCTGCACCGTCAATCCGTGCAGCGGGCAGGTCACCTTGCGGTCAGACACGATGCCCTGCGATAGCGGTCCGCCCTTGTGCGGGCACTGGTCTCTCAGCGCGAAAACCTCGTCCGTACCGCTGCGAAACACTGCGATATCGCCCTTCCCGGTTTGCACCACCCGTGATCCCAGCCTGGGAATTTCTTCAAGCGGGCATATCCTCATCCATTCACTCATGTTCATCTCCTGACGTAATTTTTACGGCTGATTACATTTGTTTTTCAAAACAGCAAAAGCCTTGTAGGGTTGATTTCATGCGCCTGTGTTAAATGGTGCATGGAATGCACCCTACGATATTTCACTGCCGATTTCAGGTTGAAACCTGATCGGCTCAAACTCCCGCGCTGCCACGCCGCGCACGCGTTCCTGCCATGGGTCTTTTTCATCGCGCAGCGCATCCTTCAGTCGTTCATAAAGAACCCTGCGCCCTGCTGCATCTTCCACGATGCGCGCTTTCACATAGTCCATGCCGACGCGCTGCACCCAGTGCACGGTGCGGTCGAGGTAGCGCGCCTCCTCGCGGTAGAGCTGGATGAAGGCGCTTGCATATTCCATCACTTCCTCCGCGCTCTTCACCTTGACTAAAAACAGCGATACTTCCGCCTTGATGCCGCCATTGCCGGCAACGTAGATTTCCCAGCCCGAATCGACGCCGACGATGCCGACATCCTTGATCGTGGCCTCGGCGCAGTTGCGCGGACAGCCGGACACGGCGAGCTTGACCTTGTGCGGCGCCCACATGCGGTCGAGCTCCTTCTCCAGTGCGATGCCCATGCTGGTCGAATCCTGCACGCCGAAACGGCACCACTCCGAGCCGACGCAGGTTTTAACTGTACGAATCGACTTGCCGTAAGCAAAGCCCGAGGGCATGTCGAGATCGGCCCAGACTTTAGGCAAATCTTCCTTTTTCACGCCCAGCATGTTGATACGCTGGCCACCGGTACACCTCACCTCGCGGATGTCATATTTCTCCGCCACATCCGCGATGCGCCTCAGTTGCGCGGGAGTTGTCACGCCGCCGTAAATGCGCGGTATGACCGAATAGGTGCCGTCCTTCTGGATATTGGCGTGGGCGCGCTCATTGATGAAGCGCGACTGCGGGTCATCCCGGTAGTCATGCGGCCAGGCGCACAATAAATAATAATTAAGCGCCGGACGGCAGGAAGCGCAGCCGTTCACGTTACGCCACTCAAAAAACCCCATCGCCTCGGGAATCGATTTCAGCCTGCGCTCGACGATCGCCTTGCGTACCTCTTCGTGGGTGTAGTCGGTGCAGCCGCAAAGTGGCTTTCTGCTGACATCCACGGGCTGGTAGGCGCCACCTATGGTGGAGGCGAGGATCTGCTCCACCAGGCCGGTGCATGAACCGCAGGAGGCGGACGCCTTGGTGTGCTTGCGCACGTCATTCAGCGTGAACAGGCCTTTCTCCTTGATTGCCTTGACGATGGTGCCTTTGCACACGCCGTTGCAGCCGCACACTTCCATGTCGTCCGGCATGGAGGCCGCATTGTTCTGGCCATGATGGCCGCTGTTGCCGAGATGGCTCTGGCCTGACATCAGGCGATCACGCAACTCGTGGATATTCTGGCCGTCGCGCAGCAACTGGAAATACCATGACCCGTCTGCGGTATCACCGTACAGCACGCTGCCGACAATTTTGTCTCCCTTGACCACCAGCTTTTTATAAACGCCGACGGACGGGTCGCTCAGCACGATTTCCTCGGTGCCCGCGCCGCCGGTGAAATCGCCGGCGGAAAACAGGTCGATGCCGGTGACCTTGAGCTTGGTCGACGTCACCGAGCCGGTATAACGGCTGATGCCGAGCTGCGCCAGATGATTGGCGCACACCCTGGCCTGCTCAAACAGCGGCGCCACCAGGCCGTAGGATGTGCCGCGATGCGACACGCATTCGCCCACCGCATAGATGCGCGGGTCATAAGTCTGCATGGTGTCGTTCACCGCCACGCCGCGGTCGCAATGCAGCCCTGCGGCTTCGGCCAGTCCGGTGTTGGGATGGATGCCGACCGCCATCACCACCAGATCGGCGGGGAGCGTTTCGCCATCCCCTTCGACTCCGCTCAGGGCAGGCTTTAATCTGATCGCGCAGACGCGTCCAGATTCCCCGGCAACCAGTTCCGCGGTCTGTTTTTCCAGCTTGAATCTGAGGCCTTTGGCTTCCAGCGATTGCTGCAACAGGCCGGCAGCAGTGCGGTCGAGCTGCCTTTCCATCAGCCACGGCATCAGGTGCACCACGGTCACGTCCATGCCGCGCAGCCTGAGGCCGTTGGCCGCTTCCAGTCCGAGCAGCCCGCCACCGATGACCACCGCGTGGTGGTAACGCGATGCGGCTTCGATCATCTCGTCGGTGTCCCTGATGTCGCGGTAGGAAATCACGCCGGGCAAATCTTTTCCCGGCACCGGCAGCATGAATGGATTGGAGCCGGTGGCCAGCAGCAGGCGGTCATAGCCGGCTTCGGTGCCGTCGTCGGCGATCACCTTGCGCCGCACGCGGTCGATCTGCGTCACCGTCTTGTTCAGATGCAGGGTGATGCCGTTTTGCGCGTACCAATCGACATCGTTCAGCATGATGTCCTTGATCGTCATTTCCCCGGCGAGCACCGGCGACAGCAGGATGCGGTTGTAGTTGCCGTGCGGCTCGGCGCCGAACACGGTGATGTCGTACATGTCGGGTGCGAGCTTGAGCAATTCTTCCAGCGTGCGCATCCCGGCCATGCCGTTGCCGATGACCACCAGCCTTGTTTTTTTTGTATCCGTCATGCCGTCCTTTCGGTCAAAAAAGCGTCGTCCAGCCCTTAAGCTGAAGCGACGCCTTGCTGACATTACCTTCACTGAATCGTCGCTGTTTATTACTCCGCAATAGTCATGCCAAACATCCCGGTTGCCATTTATCCAGTGCTGCAGGCGATAGCCAGCGGCTACGGCAATACAGCACCGTCACAATTCCGCGCAAGTGTGGTGCGTAGTGCATGCAATTGGTGCAACAGGCGTTGATGCGCTCAGGCAGCGTTCCCACGCAGAGCGTGGGAACGCTAAGGAAACGCCGATTTATTCACTCAATCCGTCATTGCGAGCGAAGCGTGGCAATCCAGTTGTTTGATATCAAACGAACTTCTGGATTGCCACGTCGCTACGCTCCTCGCAATGACGATTTAATCTGCGTTTCCCTAAATAAAAAAGGGCACCTTGCGGTGCCCTTGAGATGGAGCCGGGAGGCTCCGTGGGGAAACAGTTCAGAGGTTGTAAGCGCGTTCGCCGTGGATCGCGGTATCCAGCCCTTCGCGCTCCGCTTCTTCCGAAACGCGCAGGCCCATCGTCACGTCGAGCAGCTTGAACAACACGAAGCTGACCACGCCGGACCACACCACCGTCACCAGCACGCCGGTCGCCTGCGTCATGACCTGACCACCCATGGTGTAGCCGTCCACACCCACGCCACCCAGTGCCGGCGAGACGAAGATGCCGGTGCCGATGGCGCCGATGATGCCGCCGACCGCATGGATACCGAACACGTCCAGTGAGTCGTCATAGCCCAGTGTTTTCTTCAGGCCGGACACCGCCCACAGGCAGACCGGACCGGCGATGGCACCGAGGATGATTGCGCCCATCGGACCGACCAGGCCTGCTGCGGGTGTGACCGCGACCAGGCCGGCGATAGCACCCGATGCGATACCCAGCATCGAAGGCTTGCCGCGCAACAGCCACTCGGCGAACATCCAGCTCAATGCCGCCGCACCGGTAGCGACGATAGTGTTCAACAAGGCCAGCGCAGCGCCGCCGGTGGCTTCCAGGTTGGAGCCGGCGTTGAAGCCGAACCAGCCCACCCACAGCAACGAGGCGCCGATCATGGTCATCGGCAGGTTGTGCGGGGCCATCGGCTCCTTGCCGTAGCCGATGCGCTTGCCGATCACGATCGCGCCGACCAGTGCCGCGATACCCGCATTGATGTGCACCACGGTGCCGCCGGCGAAGTCCAGCGCGCCCTTCTCGAACAGGTAACCGCCGGTTGCCCACACCATGTGCGCGATCGGCAGGTAGGAGAAGGTAAACCACAGCGCGGAGAACACCAGCAGCGCGGAGAACTTGATGCGCTCGGCAAAGCCGCCGATTATCAGCGCGGTGGTGATCGCCGCAAAGGTCAACTGGAAGGCCACGAAGCTCAGTTCGGGGATCACCACACCATCCGTGAAGGTCGCCGCCGTGCTGTCCGGTGTGACGCCGGCGAGGAACAGCTTGGACAGGTCGCCGATCATCCAGTTGAGTGCGCCGCCGTCACCGAAGGCCAGGGTGTAGCCGTAGACCACCCACAGGATGGACACCAGCGCGAAGATGGCGAACACCTGCGACAGCACCGACAGCATGTTCTTGGCGCGTACCAGTCCGCCGTAGAACAGCGACAATCCCGGCACGATCATCAGGATCACCAGCAGCGTGGACAGCAGCATCCATGTGGTATCGCCCTTGTTGGGTACCGGCGCGACCGCCGCCGAGACCGTTTCGGCGAGCGCAACCGCGTCTCCGGCATAAGCTGTTGCGGACATGCCGCACAACGCTGCCAGCAGTGAAAAAAATACGAATAGTTTCTTCATGGTGTTCTCCTCACAGGGCATCCGGGCCGGACTCGCCGGTGCGGATGCGGATGACTTGTTCGAGATCGGAGACGAAAATCTTGCCGTCGCCGATCTTGCCGGTATTGGCCGCCTTCTCGATCGCCTCCAGCACCTGGTCGAGCAGGTCGCTTTTGATGGCAGCTTCCAGTTTAATCTTGGGCAGAAAATCCACCACATATTCCGCACCGCGATACAACTCGGTGTGTCCCTTTTGCCGCCCGAAACCCTTGACTTCGGTGACGGTGATGCCTTGCACGCCAATCGCGGAAAGTGCTTCACGCACCTCGTCCAGCTTGAACGGTTTGATGATAGCGACGACCATTTTCATGACATTCTCCTTGGTAGCGGCGGGATAAATCCCGCCCGGTGTTTAATTACATCGCATGGGTTAAAGAAAGAGCAACGGCACTCTTGCCCCAGTCCTTGCCGTTGAAGGTGTAATAACCTCCTGACTTGGCATTGGTATTGGTGTATGCCAGGCCAAGCACGTAGCCGCCAAAGTCTTTGCTAACGTTCACCTTGTAATCAGCGTAAGAGGGATCAAATCCCCCCGCGACCAGAGCGTCGGCAGCGGCGCCCTTGTAAGTTTGCTTTCCGTAGTGTGCGCCGAGCGTCACGCCGCTGTCTGCCAACGTGTAGCTCGCGTTTACTTCCAGGTAGCTGGTGCCTTTAGCCTCGGGTACAGTCAGGAAGTCACCCAGGCTGTATGAATACTTGGCGGTAATCCACTTGTATCCGATCGCACCGTAAATTTCGCTGGTATCTGCTTTTACATATCCGGCAGGCGGAACATAATCACCAGGATAGTTATAACGCACCAAACCGACGTCATAACTGAAATCCTCGGCAAAGCCACCCTTGTACCCAGCGTAAGTGTCTAATTCCAGACTGGCATTACCTGCAGACCCGCTAGCGGTAATCCAGCTTACATTGGACCCCCATACACCAGCATAAACACCGCTCGCGTGCGCATAATCGATACCGCCTTGCAGCGCCGGCTTGTTAACCGTTTGAGTAATGCCACGGAAAACATAATTGCTCACCAGGCCTATGTTCGCGGTCAATGTATGTGGTGAAGCCGGGACATCCTCTGCCTGTGCAACGCCGGGAATGGCCAAGGCCGCAAGGATCAAAAAGCACAATAATTTATTTTTGGCTCCGCTGAAACTCATTTCATACGTTTTCTTCATGACATTTCCTTTACATAAGTTGAGTAGGGGATAAAGGTATCCGCCTGGTAACTATGCAGGATGTGTGCCAAAACATTTTATTGTTTTAATACATTTGGTTATAAAGCACCAGAGATTCTCTTATCGAGTTCGGGCACCATTTACTTGCGCGATGACAACCTGATGCACTACTTGGGTGCAACAGGTATTTTCCTGAAGCGAGATGAACCTTATTGATGCGGCACGAACTAACCCGGTACGCAATCAAACCGCGCGCAGTTGTTCTTAAATGTTTTGTCAGAAACCTGTTTTTTGCGCATTGTGATCAATGTCACATACAACGATTACTATACTGCCTACACTGGGTTGCTGAAATTTTTGCGTCAAGCAATGAAAAACCCGGTTGTTGCCGCTATTAATTTTTAAAATTGCACCACTTAATTTTTGGAGATTCAACATGAACATAAGCAAAATCGCATTTTTTTCAGCATCCTGGCTATTCATCGGAGTTACAGCACTTACAGTGCCTTCCTACGCGGCAGATACACCTGTCAAGAAACCAGCGGCCTCACAGCCAAATGTTCACGGCATGATGGCTCCCAGTGATGAACAGAAAGAATGCATGATGGGCGGCCAAATGGGCGGCATGAAGTGCGATCCCAAAGGCGGCATGATGGGTGGGATGATGTGCGACCACAAGGGCGGCATGATGGGTGGCCAGATGGGTGGCATGATGGGTGGCCAGATGGGTGGCATGATGTGCGACCACAAGGGCGGCATGATGGGTGGCCAGATGGGCGGCATGATGTGCGACCACAAGGGCGGCATGATGTGCGACCACAAGGGCGGCATGATGGGTGGCCAGATGGGCGGCATGATGGGTGGCCATGGCGCAGGCATGATGGGGTCGCCGCATGCGCACATGATCATGTCACTTGACCTCAGTGACGAGCAACGTTCCAAAATTGTCAAATTGTCCGATGAACTCAAACATGATAACTGGGCAACGAAGGGCCTGATCATGGACGAATCCGCAAAGCTTCGCGATCTTTATGCAGCAGACAAGCGTGATCCATCGGCTATCGGCAAGGAATATCAAAAGATTTTTGACCTGAAGCGCAAAATGATAGAAGCGACGATCGCTTCCCAGAATCGCGTTGAGGCGGTGTTGACACCCGAACAGCGCACACAATTGAAGAACATGCACCACAAGAGAGCGCAGATGGATAAGTGCCCGATGCACTGATCACTAATCAGCTTTAGTTTCCATCAATACCCGGGTTTTTCTGCCTGGGTATTTTTTTGCCTTCCCCGATGGTTTCCCGCAATTGACCGGCATATAACCGCATCACCAATGCAGCGCGCGGAATTGCGCGGTCTTCTTCAGCTGATGATGCTGCATGCGGCTCACCACGCTGTCCAGCACGTCCAGTGCGTTGAAGATGTACGGCCCTTTATTGAGCATCACGCATTCTGCGCGTTCCGCCATCGCGGCATCGGTGATTTCGGCGCGCGACGGAATATCCTGCTTGACCATGCTCTCCAGCACCTGCGTCGCCCAGATCACCGGCACATGGGCTGCTTCGCACAGCCACAGAATCTCCTCCTGGATTTCCGCAAGCCGGTCGTAGCCGATTTCCACCGCCAGGTCGCCGCGCGCAATCATCACGCCGAACGGATGCCGCCCGGCGCCGTGAACGATGATCTCCGGCAGGTTTTTTACCCCGGCAGGTGTTTCGATCTTGGCGACAATACCCATGTCCTGCTTGCCGCGCGCTTGCAGTTCGGCGCTCAGTCTGTCCATGTCCTCCGCGCTTTGCACGAAGGAAAGCCCGACAATGTCGGCGATTTCCACGGCGCAATCCAGCGCGTTCAGGTCGTCGTCGTTCAGGATAGGCAGCGCGATTTTGCTGTCGGGAAAATTAAGCCCTTTTTCGGCGCCGATGGTTTCGCCCTGCTGGCGCGCACGCGTGATGCGCAGCCAGGCGCCCCGCTTGTCCAGCTTTTCGATGACCGCGCCGATGCGCCCGTCGTCGATCCACACCTTGTTCCCGGCCTTGAGAAAATTGAACACCCCGGCCTCGCTGCACGAAATATGTGCCGGTTTGACGACCTTGCCGGCGGCGTTGCGCTTTTCCGGCTTGCCCGCGATATCCTCGCGCGTCAGCAACAGCAGGTCATCCTGGAACACGCGTATCCTTGCCGGCGGCGGGATGAAATCGCCGCTCACTGCCGTGGCATCGGCGCCCTTGTCGCGTTTGGATTGATGCCACAGCTTCGTGCCGATGCCGATGTATGCTCCCGCCTCGCAGGTAGCCAGTACCTCGATCGGCGACAAGCGCTCCGCAACCACCAGGCGGTGCTCGCGCTTGCGCAAATCCTCGAACAGGATGCTGTCGCCAGCCTTGACTTTGTCCAGCCACGCGGCGGGAACGCTCAGGCGCGCCGGAACGCGCTGGCCGATCTTGTTGACCGCCGCGCCGCAACCGGGCGCGCCGGACGCATCGAGGATTACCTGGCCGGGCTGCAACACTCCTCCCCGTTCATCGCGCTTGACGCCAAGGTGCAATACGGCCGGACCGGCAGCCACGAATGCGGTGCGCAACTTGGGACCTGCCAGATCCATCATGATTTTGCACGGCCGCCCGGTCTCGCGTTCCGCATGACGCACATGCTCGGCCATCTTGCGCCACGCCGCATCGTTATCGTGGGCGCAATTGATGCGCGCGCAATCCATGCCGCGCACCAGCAGGTCGCGCACATACAGGTATTCCTCGGCGGCTTCGCTCGGCAGCGTTACCATGAAGCGCGTCCAGCGTTTCTGCGGCGCATCGCCCAGCAACAGGCTGGTATGCCGTTTCAACAGGGCCTCATCGCGCCCGATGGCACGCGCCGAATTGGGAACGTGTCGCGACGGGCGGACATCGCCGACCATGTGCTGCAGTACGTGAATCACCGAATCCAGCGTCAGCAGCACATGCGCCTCGCAACGTCCCAGCGATGACAAGCCGAGCATCGCGAGCTGTTGTTGCAGAGTGCGCAGGTCATGGCGCCGCAAACCGACATAAGCGGCCAGATTGGTCGCGCTGGAAATGAAGGTGCGATTCTTCAGATGCGGCCGCCACTTGCGCAGCAGCGTGCGCTGCGTTTCATTGACTGAGGCGCGCAGTACCTGCACCGCTTCCAGCAGTTCCCGCAAATTGAATGATGCTCTTGTGTAAGCCATAAGCCCTCTTTAATCCAGCCAGATCGTGCACATAGCGTACGCTACTCTGTCCTCTGTCTTCTGTCCTCTGTCTTCTGTCTTTTGGCGCGCCACTTCCATATCACCACGGCCCGCCACGCCAGGCGCACCGCGAAATAGCCGATGAACGCAAGACCCAAAGCAAGCAGCGGCAAGCCGATCAGGAACGGCTCGCCCAGCATCACCAGCCAGTCCCACAATTCGCTCATCAGGTTAAACCAGTGCAAGTCCGCAAATGACGGCCGCGCCACTGCCGCGCCGGTATGCGCGCCGCTCACCCATGCGCCGAGCTCGTAAGCGAGCGCATACAGCGGCACGATGGTCAACGGGTTGGTATAGAGGGTGGTAAACGCGGCCACCGGCAAGTTGACGCGGAATAATATCGCCAACAATGCGGCGGAAATCATCTGGAACGGCCCGGGAATCAGGCCGCAAAACAGGCCAATCGCCACCCCGCCCGCCACCGAGCGGCGATGCAGATGCCACAGGTTGGGATGCTGCAGCCAGGCGCCGAAAGGCTTGATCCAGCGATGGCTCTTCACCGTCTCGTGGTGCGGCAGGAATTTACGGAAGAATTTGCGCATCTGGTCATTCTACCAGCCGCCCCGGTCATGCAATTCCATAAAAATGGCTGTCTCGTTAAATATGAAATAATACGCAAACATTCCGTCACATTAATATCCTGACATGCAATCCACCTCATTGAAGCGCTACGCTTACCTTTCGATCGCTGCCGCCCTTTCCACGATCCTGCTCAAGGGTATTGCCTGGTGGCTGACCGGTTCGGTCGGGTTGCTGTCCGATGCGCTCGAATCCTTCGTCAACCTGGCTGGGGCGCTGATGGCGCTGGCGATGCTGTCGCTGGCGGAAGCGCCGGCGGACGACACCCATGCGCACGGCCATGGCAAGGCTGAATACTTCTCCAGCGCCTTCGAAGGCTTTCTGATCCTGGTCGCTGCCGTCAGCATTGGCTACGCAGCAGTGGAGCGCCTGCTCAATCCGCAGGCGATCGAGTCGGTCGGCATCGGTCTGGCCGTGTCGGTGGTGGCCTCACTGATCAACCTTGCCACCTCCCGCATCCTGATGAAGGTGGGACGCCAGCACAACTCCATCACGCTTGAAGCGGATGCCCACCACCTGCTCACCGACGTGTGGACGTCCGTGGGCGTGATTCTTGGAGTCGGGCTGGTATGGCTGACCGGCTGGCTCTGGCTCGATCCGGTGATTGCGTTGCTGGTGGCCGCGAATATCGTCTGGACCGGCTGGCAGCTGCTGCACCGCTCCGCTTCCGGCCTGATGGACGAGTCGATTCCCGCGGAGCAGCTCAAGGCCGTTGAAGCCGTGCTCGAAGACTACCGCCGGCAGGGGCTGGATTTTCATGCCCTGCGCACCCGGCAGGCCGGCATGCGCGCCTTCGTCACGCTGCATGTGCTGGTGCCCGGAGCCTGGACGGTGCAGCAAGGCCATGACTGGCTGGAACGGATCGAGGCCGACATCATGCGTGCGGTGCCCCGCGCCCATGTGATCACCCATCTCGAGCCTCTGGAAGACCCCGCGTCCCTGTCCGATCAGACACTGGACCGCATCGCCTGAAAGAATTTGCGGCAAAAAATCGGCCGCAGAAAATATAGATTTGTAGCCCGGATGCAGCGATAGCGGAATCCGGGGGTATCTACTCTTCCCCCCGGATTGCACTGCGTTTCATCCGGGCTACTTGTTCGATTCCTGATTGTCCGGCTTAGGGTTTAATTGTGACCTTCACCTTGTTGGCTTCTCGCTAATCCATACACATGGTCGTCTTCGCCATCTTCTTTGCGCTGGGCGTGTGGCTGCTGCAACAGCAGGCCGCGCTGCCGGATTTTGTCTGGGCGTGGCTGCTGCTCTGTTTCCCACTCCTGCTCGCGATTCCACTGTTCTGCTCCCTACCTATGAACCTCAAGTTTTTTGTAGGGTGGGCAAACAGCTTCATCGTTTGCCCACGCGATGCACGATACGAGAGACTGCGTGGGCACAAGAGCGTGCCCACCCTACGCGCCCGTTCCATCCGCCTCCTGCTGCTCGCCGCCTTCGCCTGCGGAGCGGGCCTCTATCACGCTGCATGGCAGGCCGAACAACGCCTTGCGGTGAGCCTGCCGGCGGAATGGCAGGGGCGCGACATCGAAGTGGTCGGCGTGGTTGCGGAACTGCCGCGCCATTACGAGCGCGGCTTGCGCTTCAACTTCGATGTGGAACAGACCCTCACACCGCAAGCCGGCGTGCCGCAGCATATCTACCTCAGCACCTGGTTCGACAACAAGACAGAGCCGCTCAAGCTTAAGGCAGGGGAACGCTGGCGGCTCACGCTGCGCCTCAAGCAGCCGCATGGCGCGGCAAACCCGCACGGCTTCGATTTCGAAATGTGGGCGCTGGAGCGCAATATCCGCGCAACAGGTTATGTGCACAACAAGGGTTACAACCGGCGCGTCGACGAACTCGCCGGCGGTCTCGGCTACCGCATCGAAACATGGCGCGAAGCGGTACGCGACAAGTTCGATGCGGCGCTCGGCGGCGCGCCTTATGCAGGGGTATTGAGCGCGCTGGCAATCGGCGACCAGAGCAGCATCCCGCCAGCGCAATGGCAGGTATTCACCCGTACCGGGGTAAACCACCTGATGAGCATTTCCGGCCTGCATATCACCATGCTCGCCAGCCTCGCTTTTGCCACCGCCTGGTGGCTGTGGCGGCGCAGCACGCGGCTGACTTTATTCCTGCCGGCGCGCAAGGCCGCCGCATTGGCCGCGTTGCTGGTAGCGCTCGGCTACGCACTGCTGTCCGGTTTCGCCGTGCCCGCGCAACGCACCGTGTACATGGTCGGCGCGGTCGCCGCCGCCTTGTGGCTGAACCGCAATTTTTCGCTCGGGCAAATCCTGAGCATCGCGCTGCTGGGCGTGCTGATCCCCGACCCGTGGGCGGTGATGTCGGCGGGCTTCTGGCTGTCGTTTGGCGCGGTGGCGCTCATCCTGTATGTCACCGCGCATCGCATCGGAAAAGCCAACTGGCTGGCGGAATACGGCAAGGTGCAATGGGCGATGGCCATCGGCCTGACGCCGCTGTTGCTCGGGTTGTTCCAGCAAGTCTCGCTGGTTTCGCCGATCGCCAACGCCATCGCGATTCCGCTGGTGAGCCTGGTCGTTGTGCCGCTCGCGCTGCTCGGCGCGGCACTGCCGCCCTATTTCAGCAATTGGGATGCGCCGCTGACGCTGGCGCATACCGTGATGGACGGCGTGATGCGTTTCCTCGAATGGCTGAACGCACTGCCGCAGGCGGTTTGGACGCAGCACGCGCCTCCCGCCTGGAGCGTCGCCGCCGCGATGCTGGGTGTGTTGTGGATCCTGCTGCCACGCGGCTTTCCGGCCAGGTGGCTGGGTTTTCTGCTGCTGTTGCCGATGTTCCTGAACAAACCTGAACCTCCCGCGCAAGACGCGTTGCGCCTGATCGTTTTCGATGTCGGACAGGGACTGGCCGTCGCCGCGCAAACCCGGCGGCACGCGCTGCTCTACGATACCGGCCCGGATTTTTCCGGCGAGGCCGACAGCGGCAACCGCATCCTGGTTCCCACGATGCGCGCGCTCGGCATCGCCGAGCTGGACGGCCTGGTCCTCAGCCATGACGACACCGACCACACCGGCGGCACCGCCTCGGTCATGCAGGCGATGCCGATCGGCTGGGTCTCGTCTTCGCTGCCCGCCACGCATCCGCTGCTGCAAAGCGACTCCCCTCGCCCGCTTGCGGGAGAGGGGCCGGGGGAGAGGGTATTGAAGCGCTGCCAGGACGGCGAAAGCTGGAACTGGGACGGCGTGCAATTCGAGATGCTGCATCCTGCCTATGGCAACGAAAGCACAAAAAAGAAAGCGCGCGACAACGACCGGAGCTGCGTGCTGCGCATCAGCGTCGGCAAACACAGCGTGTTGCTGGCGGGGGACATCGAGAAGAATTCCGAAATTCGTCTGCTCAGGGAACACGCCGACAAACTGTCCGCCAGCCTGCTGGTCGTGCCGCATCACGGCAGCAAGAGTTCCTCGAGTCTGGATTTCGTCGCCGCCACGCGGCCGGACTTTGCGGTGTTCACCGCCGGCTACCGCAACCGTTTCGGCCACCCGAAGGAAGAAGTGCTGCAACGCTACGCCGACAGCGGCGCGGAACTGCTGCGCTCGGACGAGGACGGCGCGATCCTCGTGGAAATGAGCGCGCAGGGCGTGCAGGTGGAACGCTACCGCAAGACGCATCGCCGCTACTGGACGCATACGCCGCAGCCTCAGCCATAGAGTTTCGGCACTTCGCTCAGGCATATATGGTTTTGCGCCAGATTGGCATTGAGCCTATACTGAAATCCGCTGTACACCGCGATGGATCGATAGGCGATTCCAGGCGAAGGCGTTTTCTCCCAAGCTGAAAGGCACTGGCAATGACGATCAGGAAAATTTCCATTCTGGGCGGCTATGGCAGGGCCGGAAACAGGGATACTGTCGACCGCGTCGACCTTGCGATGGGCGATGTGCTCAGCATCGTCGGCCCGACCGGCTCCGGCAAGACCGCCCTGATCAACGACATCGGCCTGTTCGCCGGCGAAAATACGCCATCCAGAAGGCGTGTCCTGATCAACGATGCGGTTCCTTCTACCGAATTTCTGGATGACCCTTCCAAGAATCCGATCGCACTGATCACGCAGCACACCAGTTTTCTGTCCGACCTGCCGGTCTACAAATTTCTCGATATCCACGCGCGGATCAGGCACAGCGGTCGAACCGGAACGGTAGTCGAGGATACGCTGGCATTTGCCAACCAGTTGACCGGCGAGCCGATCATCGTTGACAGCGCGATGACCGAACTTTCCGGCGGCCAGAGCCGTGCGCTGCTGATCGCCGATGCCGTGATCATCGGGAATTCCCCGATCATCCTGCTGGACGAGATCGAGAACGCCGGCATCAACCGGACCAAGGCTCTCGAACTGCTGCGGAAATACGAGAAGATCTTCATCTTCGTCACCCATGACCCGCACATCGCGCTGCTCTCGAACTACCGCATCGTGATGAAGGGCGGCGCGATGCAGGATGTCATTACCACCGGCGCCGAGGAGAAACGGGTCGCCGAAACGATCAACCAGATGGGCAAAGTCATGGACGACCTGCGCGACAAGATACGCGGGGGAGAGCTGCTGATAGAAGAGGAACTCAGGGTGATCATGGAGCTTTCCAGCCTGAGGTCAATATGAGGAACCCGCGATGAAACTCATCATGTGTGCCGGGCCGCCCACCAGCGGCAAGACGATGGTGCTGCGCCAGGTTGCCCGGAGGCTGCTGGCAAAGGGGTGCCGGCTTGCCTATCTCAAGATCGATGTGCAATTCGCTGACGAGGACGAACTGTTTCACGCCGAGTTCGGCATCCCGGCCAGGAAGGTGTACTCCGGCGAGCTGTGCCCGGATCATGCCGGGGTGCTGGTGCTGGGCGACGCGGTGAAATGGGCCGCCAAGGAAGGGGCGGACACGCTGTTCGTGGAAACTGCCGGGCTGTGCTTGCGCTGCGCGCCGTATATCGAGGGGTCACTCGGCATCGTAGTGCTGGAGGCGACCAGCGGCATGAATCTGCCGCGCAAGATCGGCGCGATGCTGACACTGGCGGACATCGCGGTGGTCACCAAGATCGATCTGGTTTCCCAGGCGGAGAAGGAAGTGTTCCGCGCCAACATCACCGACGCGGCCGGCATCGACGTGCTGGAAACCGATGCGCTGCACGGCATCGGTATCGACCGGATCGCCGCAAGGATCGAACGGGCACAAGAGATGAAGGAGCCGATGATGCTCAAGGGCAGCCCACCGATGGCGGTATGCACGATCTGCGCCGGGAAAAAGCAGATCGGCTGGGAACACCATTTCGGGGTGTTGCGCACTCTGGATTCAGACCTGTTTTACCGGGGGGAATGATGGCGGCGAACGTGCAGGAAATCCTGGAAAAGCTCCCCGGCAAAGACTGCGGGCAATGCGGATTCAAGACCTGCGCCGCCCTGGCCGAATTTGCCGCCGTCCATCCGGACGCGCTCAAGCGTTGCATCTACCTCGGTCAGCCAGCCGGCCTGGCGCCTGCGCTCCCCGCCACGAATGAAGATATCACCTGGAAGGACATGCTGGGCAGGGAGTATGACTTCGTGCTGGAGCCGTTCCCCGAAGATCCCGGGCCGCGCGAGACCATAGCCCCGCTCAATCCGCTGAATGTCGAGAGGCTCGCCGTCAAGAAGGGCGATGTGCTGTACGGGCGTCCGGTGGTGACCGGTTGCCCGGTGACGCATGTGGGGGTGGTGGTTGAAGACCCGGATTATTTGAGCGGCAGCATAGTCTGGTGCATAGTCGGTCTGATGGCTGCGCGGGAGCGGGGCCGGGAGATCGGCTACTATCACACCATCGCCTACGAGGGGATAGTCAGGCATGCCCGCCAGGAGCTTCAGATCGGCCGGCGTTATTTCTTTCTTCCGCGCATGTGCATGCTGCAATCGCGCCACTCGGGACTGGTCAACGCCCTCGGCAAGCGGGAGAACGGCATGCGGGTGCGGGTGGAAGGAATCTGGATAGCATAGACGCGCTGTCTTGAACCCTCCTGAAGCTCTCTGCGCGGAGAACACCTCGCGCTTTCCATTGGTCAAGATTTCCAGAACCAACAAGCCAAAAGGGTTTGCAGGGCAAGACAAATTGCCGGTTTGTTATGGTTTATTGACCATGGACATGAATGAGGGAACACTGCATGCAAGATTGGTATGGACTGCGGCAACTGATGCCCATATCATTCACGAGTGTCAACAAAGGAAAAAGGCGAACATGAAACAAAGTATGGCAATTCCAGTGCTCAGGTTAACCTGCCTGACCTGGAAATTAATTGGGAAAACATTTGGACTAACATTCGGGCTGGCATTCGGGCTGACATTAGCGGCTGCCGGCATGGCGGCGGAGCCTCCTGCGCCCCCGGTCAAAGTCGGCGTGTACGCCAAGCACGCCGGCAACAAGATCGTGTATTACTATCGCGTGGTCAATAAAAGCCCGCAGGATATTACCGCTGTTGCTATCGGGTACGACACCGGGAACGATGAATATCCCGGCAACGATGCCTGGGAGCTCACCGAGTTGCCGTCGGGATGGAATATCAAGTTTGGCATTCCCTCGACAAGTTCCAACTCACCCACCGGCTGGCGCGTCGGCATAACCACCCCCGGGGAAGAGAGCAAAACTCACGCCATCAACTGGGAAATCATCAATGACAAATCGCCCGTTCTTGCTGCCGGCCAATCTCTGGCCAGAATGAGCATTGCACTGGATAAAGCAGACATCAATTATTTGATCGGCCATGCGCTTGTGACTTTTTCTGATGGCTCAGCTGCGGCTGGTACCAAAGGATCTCCTGTGTATCTTACCGTCCCCATCGAACCCCTCGACACCAGCCCGCCCACCCTCACAGTTACCCTTACTCCCAACACGATCTGGTCAGAGGACAACAAATACATTCCCGTCAATGTGACCTTCGCGACAAAGGAAGACGACTACGACAACCTGCCTGAAATAAAGCTGGAGTCCATCACCGCCAACGAGCCTCTGGAACCGGACGATATTCTCGACGCAAGCTATGGCCTTGATGACCGGTATTTAAGACTCCGCTCCGGACACAATGACAGCGCCGATCGGATATACACAGTAACTTATTCGGCAACCGATGCTTCCGGCAACCAATCCTTTGCCTCCGCCACAGTAACGGTGCCAGCGACAGCACCAGCACCGCAAGATCAAGATGAAACAGGAAAAATCGAAGTCAAATAAACCAGCTGCGATCCACCCCTTATAATGCTAGCCTGCTGTATAAAAAAGAGCAGGTGTCTGCGGTTACCGTAACGGGATAAACCCCCTTCAAGGAATTCAACTGTGAAAAAATTGTTCTGCATATTAATTGTTGCATTGGTATCACCACTGCTCAGCGGCTGCCTCAGCAGCGGGTCGTCAGCCGAACCCCCAGCGGCGTTCACGTCAACAGCGGGAGATGGCAGAGTGGTGCTCACCTGGACAGCCAACCCGGGGGTCAACTACTGGCTGTTCACCGCGACCGATCCAGCCCTGACCGCATTCAACTGGACAGGTCTGCCCAATGCGCGTGTTTTTCAGTGGGCCGCTACGCCGTTCTACATGTGCGGCTTGCTTGATGGGACCCAGTACTGGTATGCGGCCAATGGCAGAATAGACGGCGGGCCCGGTGGGTCCAGCAGCCCGACGATCAGCGCTACTCCGTACAAAGCCGGTTCGGTGTGGACCACGAATGCTCCGCTGATCCAGAATCTCTTGTTCCCGAATATTTTCGGTGTGGGATATGCCAGCCTGACAACCTGCTCGAATAACGCCACCAGTGCCGCCGGCAGCTTTGCCGCAGTCGGCGCAGGCGGTGCAATCTTTACCAGTGCCGATGGGACGAACTGGACCAGCCAGCCCGCACCTGCCGGGTTTTCATCCGACCTTTATGCGGTTACCGGTTACGCCGCGAACCAGAATAACCCGGCCAATCCGGCACTGCGCTGGGTGGCCGTCGGCGCCGGGGGAGCCTCGGTATACAGCACCGATGGCGTTATCTGGGCTGTTGGCAGAGACTACAGCTTGAGCAATCCTGCATTACGTTCCCTGACACAGGTTGCGGGCACGTTCTTCGCGGTTGGCGATGCGGGAACAATACTCTCCGGCACGGATGGCATCACCTGGACGACACTCACTTCAGGCACAGCCAACCATCTGAATGGAGTCACTCATGGCGGCATTTATGTTGCAGTGGGAGACGGCGGCACGATACTCACCAGCGCCGACGGCACCACCTGGACAGCCCAAACATCCGGGACTACCAATATTTTGCGCCAAGCGAGTTCTATCGGGAATACCTATGTGGCGGTTGGCGACAGCGGCACAGTTTCGACCAGCGTGGACAGCGGCGTCACATGGGCTGCACAGACGATAACCGGAGCGCCCAATCTGGTTGGTGTCGCTGCAAACTCGCAGCTTGCAACTCTCGATAGCATCGGCCTGTCTTTCACAAGCACGGGTCTCGCCGCAAATTCCCGGTTTGTAGCCGTCGACAGCAACGGCAATGCATACACCAGCACGGATGGTATCGCCTGGTCAGACGCTATCGCCACCGGCGCGACCGGCCTGAATGCCTTGGTCAGCAGCGGTTTTGGGTATGTCGCGGCAGGAAACGCCGGTGCCACGGTGACATCTTTCTGACAGCGGAGTAAGCGTGTTTGTTGTTCAGGGCGCCTCTAAAAATTCAGAGTTCGCCCAAATGCAAGGCGCGGAAAAAATTTCGTAGCGCCGCATATGGATGATATGTAAGCAAGAAATTTTTTACGCAACGCAGCAGTTGGGATACAACGGAGTTGCTGTGAGGCTAACGAAGCTGTAGAAAAAGTATCTTCATAAGCGCATCCTGCCGTGAACCAAAATAAATATCAAGGTCGAAGTGGTGGACGATATTTTGGAGAA
>MGWZ01000108.1:0-444 GCA_001801175.1 Gallionellales bacterium RIFCSPLOWO2_02_FULL_57_47
ACATATTCGTTCGGCATGTATAAATTTACGGTCACGATCGGCTCGCGGATTTCCTCGATCTTCGACGGGTCGGGCATCTTGGACGGGTTGTCCACCGTCAGTATCGTGCCGTCGCGCAGCGCCACTTCGTAAATCACCGTCGGCGCGGTGGTGATCAGGTCCATGTCGAACTCGCGCTCCAGCCGCTCCTGCACGATTTCCATATGCAGCAGCCCCAAAAAGCCGCAGCGGAAGCCGAAGCCCAAGGCCTGCGACACTTCCGGTTCGTAGCGCAGCGCGGCATCGTTCAGCTTGAGCTTCTCCAGCGAGTCGCGCAGCGCTTCATATTGGTTGGATTCCACCGGGAACAGCCCGGCAAACACCTGCGGCTGCACTTCCTTGAAGCCCGGCAACGGCTGCTGCGCGGGCCTGGCCTGATGGGTGATGGTGTCGCCGACCTTGGCC
>MGWZ01000108.1:459-14639 GCA_001801175.1 Gallionellales bacterium RIFCSPLOWO2_02_FULL_57_47
AGCCCGGCAACGCCTGCTGCGCGGGCCTGGCCTGATGGGTGATGGTATCGCCCACCTTGGCCGCTTTCAGTTCCTTGATGCCGGCAATCACGAAACCCACCTGCCCCGCGCTCAGGCTTTCGCGCGGTTGCGACTTGGGCGTGAACACGCCGATGTGCTCGGTCAACTGCTGCGCGCCGGTGGCCATCAGCAGGATTTTTTCCTTGGGCTTGAGCGTGCCGTTCACCACCCGCACCAGCATCACCACGCCGACGTAATTGTCGAACCAGGAGTCGATGATCAGCGCCTGCAGCGGCGCCTCCGGATCGCCTTTTGGCGCGGGCACTTTGACCAGCAACGCTTCCAGCACGTCCCGCACACCCTCGCCGGTCTTGGCGGAACAGCGCACCGCATCATGCGCGTCGATGCCGATCACTTCCTCGATTTCCTCGATGGCGTTGTCCGGATTGGCGGACGGCAGGTCGATTTTGTTCAGCACCGGCACTACTTCCACACCCAGATCCAGCGCGGTATAGCAGTTCGCCACGGTCTGCGCTTCCACGCCCTGCGAGGCATCCACCACCAGCAGCGCGCCTTCGCAGGCGGACAGCGAACGCGACACTTCGTAGGAGAAATCCACATGTCCCGGCGTGTCGATCAGGTTGAGGTTGTACACCTGGCCGTCGCGCGCCTGGTATTGCAGCGCGGCGGTTTGCGCCTTGATGGTGATGCCGCGCTCGCGTTCCAGATCCATGGAGTCGAGCACCTGCGCTTCCATTTCGCGGTCGGACAGGCCACCGCATAATTGAATAATCCGGTCTGCCAGCGTGGACTTGCCGTGGTCGATATGGGCGATGATGGAGAAATTACGGATTAGCTGCATGAGGTCCCAAATAAAAATCCCGCCTTGCAGTATGCTGAAAACCACTTTGCTGCGACGACAGCGTGTCAAAAACCGGCTCAAAATGCTCGTTTACTCTCTGTAAACTCCGCATTTTCGCCGGTTTTAGTCTTGCCTGATCGCACCGCGCTGCGTTTTTCAACACCCTGTTTAACCGGCGTTTTCGCAAAGCGCGAATTCTAGCCGATTTAGGCGGGACACGCAGGAATGTGATTACTTCTCGTCGAGCCTGATTGCCACATAGATGGCGGCATCGCCGCGCCGCACCAGCAACGCAACATTGCGCCCCTTGGCAACCTGTTTGAGAATTTCGTTGAACTGGTTCAACGAGCGGATCGGTGTATTGCCGATTGCCAGCAATACATCGCCGCTCTGCAATCCGGCAGCACGCGCAGCCGACCCTTTGACGTCCTCCACCAGCAGCCCGCTGCTGATTTGCAGCTCATGCAACTGCTCTTTGCTCAACTCGCTGACCGCAATGCCCAGGCGTGAAATCATCGCCGGCACATCGTCGGCCAGCTTTTTGGCAGCGTGCGCCAGTTTACCGTCCTCCGGCATCTCCGCGATCTCCACAGTGACTTGCCTGGATTCTCCTTTGCGCCACAACTCGATCACCACCTTGCTGCCGGGCTTGGTCGCCGCCACCATGCGCGGCAAGTCGTTGGAATTATTCACCGGCTTGCCGTCAAATTTGAGGATCACATCGCTCACCTCTATGCCCGCCTTGTCTGCCGGAGCGTTCTTTTCCACACTGCTGATCAGCGCGCCGGCAGGTTTGCTAAGACCGAACGATTCGGCCAACTCGCGCGTCAGCTCCTGGATCGTCACCCCGATACGCCCGCGCGTCACTTTTCCGGTGGTGCGCAATTGCTCGGTCACTTGCGTCGCCACATCGATCGGGATGGCAAAAGACAAACCCATCGAACCGCCGGAACGGGTATAGATTTGTGAATTGATGCCGACTACTTCGCCATTCATATTAAACAACGGGCCACCGGAGTTGCCGGGGTTGATCGCCACATCGGTCTGGATGAACGGGACAAAATTATCCTGCGGCAGGGAGCGCCCCTTGGCGCTGACGATGCCTGCCGTCACGCTGCTGTCGAAGCCGAACGGCGAACCGATGGCGACCACCCATTCGCCCACTTTCAACTTGTTTGGATCGCCCACGGTGATTTTCGGCAGATCGGTCGCGTCGATCTTCAGCAAGGCCACATCGGTACGCTTGTCAGCGCCGATGACCTTGGCGCGGAACTCGCGTTTATCGGTGAGGCGCACGGTAATCTTGTCGGCGCTATCCACCACATGCGCGTTAGTCATAATGTAACCATCCGCACTGATGATAAAACCCGAACCTAATGATTGCGATTCCCGCTCTCGCGGCATCTGCGGCCCAAAACGGCGGAATAATTCGTAGAATGGATCGCTCTCCGGCAAATTGGGAAATCCTTGCGCATTTCGAATGATTTGCGTGGTGCTGATATTGACTACCGAAGCGCCTTGTTTTTCCACCAGCTCGGTAAAGTCCGGCAATTCCTTGGCATGGGCTGGTACGCTACAAACGACTCCCACGGCCAACATAAACAAAATAAGAAATTTTCTTAGCATGACATCCTTCCCATAATAAAAAAATAAACTATTAATCTATTGCGCCGCTGTAATGTATTGAATTGAACACCTGCATCAATGTGCGCGGCGGCACTTCACCGACCACGGTAATTAACTGGTTACCCATGATCTTGTGATACAAATTCACGGCGCCACGGCTGGACCAGCCTTCCGCATCGTCCTCGTCTTCATCATTTGGTTCAATGAATATGGAAATCGCACTCAATCCATCTGAGAACACAATTTGTATCACAGGTGCATGTTTGCCGCGCATCGGACGCAGAATCTCCCAGGTTTTCTTGAAGCCTGCCGGCAGCGCATCCACAACCCAGCCGCTGTTTATGGCCGTACCCCCCCTGCCTGTTACCGGCGATACGGGTAATCCCGCGCCGTGTCCCGCCGAATCCTTCGCGCCAACCCACGAGCGATCAATGCTTCCGCCGATCTGCAATTGGGTAAAGGCGTATTGTTCAACCACTTGATTCTTGTCACCCAGCACGGAAGCCTTCAATAGCAAACCGGAATCGGCATGCACCCAGATTTTATGGGCGTAACGCAACCTGTCCCTGGGTTGAAACAAGATAGCTTGTGTGTTGTATCCGGCCACACGCTCTATCCCAGTTTCTTTGGCCTGATAGATCGTGCTCAGTTCTGATAGCTGTTCGGGCGGCAAATCCGTAAACCTGCTCCCCATTTGCTGGTGCTGGCTGTCCATCTGCACCATCTTGTGGTTGATGCAACACCAAACCTGTCCATGATGGCGAATGATTTCGTGCCTGGGGCCATCCAGGCTTTCCAGTTTTTCATACTCGCCATCCGGCTCAACCACGTGAGTGATGCGCGAAGTCTCAACGCGATTGTCATACTGGTAAACGAATATCCCGCTGTAATCAGTGTTATGCCCTGCAAAAGCGACCACCTTGAGCCAACCAAGGCCAACCGGCTGCTCTCCTGCACACACATTGACAGCAGCTAACAGCAGCCCGCAAAACGCAGCACTCACCCGCATCGCTGATATTTTCTGTGTATTATTTTTCATCTGGCCTGTAAGAAACAGTGCGGATGTATGAAGCACCACCATTCATGTCCGTACTGGGAGAAAATTCCTGGTGTGCCATCAGATAATCATTGGATTTAGGCTGAATTTTTACATTGACAGGACGTGCCACATTTTGTTGCATCGCCATATTTGGAGCCGCTTCTGGACTGATTTGCATCGACATCCACGCTACCACCCCCACTGCCGACAGCGAGGCTGCGGCTGATAGCGCAAACGTGCGCATCTTCTGTTTTACTGCATGGACGCGCGGCGCCAGTACCGTTGGCTCATCCCGCATACGTTCACGCACTTTTGCGCTCAAATCGCTATGTATGTGGTCGGGTTGACGCAGCACATCTCCGATCAGATGATAAATTTCCCAGTCTCTGTGTAACTCCGAACCGTGTTCGATGCGATTGAGCAAACTCCCCGCTTCATCCTCAAACAATTCTCCGTCCATCAATACAGAAATTTCCTGTTTCATGTTTACCACCTATTACCTTTACTGGTTTCTAACAGCGGACGCAAATTCTCCGCAACTGCCTCACGCGCTCTGAAAATCCTCGACCTTACCGTGCCGATCGGGCAATTCATCACACTGGCGATTTCCTCATAACTCAAACCCTCGATTTCGCGCAGTGTCAACGCACTGCGCAAATCTTCCGGCAACTGCTGCAATGAAGCCTGCACTACATCGACAACCTGTTTGCTCATCAGCTCATTCTCCGGTGTATTCACCTCACGCAAAAGGCCGGCGTCCTCAAACGACTCAGCTTCTTCCGCATCAAACGGCGTATTGGTCGGCGTACGCCGCTTGTTTGCCAGCAAGTGATTTTTCGCCGTATTAATGCCGATGCGGTATAACCATGTGTAAAACGCACTCTCGCCGCGAAATCCGGGTAACGCGCGGTATGCCTTGATAAAAGCATCTTGCGTGACATCCTCGGCCTCCGCCGGGTCGCGTACAAAGCGTGAAATGAGCCGCCCGAGCTTGCGCTGATATTTGGACACCAGCAAATCAAAGGCGTGCTTATCACCCCGCTGGACGCGCTCTACCAACTGCTGATCGACTTCCCTGTCTGCCATTCCTGACTATTCCACTATTGTTTCAGCGAGATTTCCCTGTGGACGCCAGTATAACCGTTCCGCTTCATGCACGTCAGAAGCGGCTTTTAACATGTTGCATCCGACTCGAAAATGCATAGTTAGTTCCAATTTTCATTGCAACAGGCACAGCAACAAACCGCTCATTTGCTATAGTGCCAGTCTGAACCAATACTTTAGGGGTCCAATTGCTGCAATTTGACACACTGATTATCGGCAGCGGACTTGCCGGATTGACGCTGGCCATCAAGCTCGCCGAACGCCAAAAGGTCGGGCTGATCACCAAAAAGTCCCTGCTGGACGGTGCCAGCGGCCGGGCGCAGGGCGGCATCGCCGCGGTGCTATCCGAAGACGATACGCTGGATGCGCATATTCAGGATACCCTCACCGCCGGCGCCGGCCTGTGTGATGAGACCGTTACACACTACGTTGTCGAGCATGGCAAAGCCGCCATTGACTGGCTGATCAACCAGGGCGTGCCGTTCACCAAGGACGGCTCAAGCAATATGGGCTACCACCTCACCCGCGAAGGCGGGCACAGTCGCCGGCGCATTATCCATGCGGCAGACGCAACCGGCCTTGCAGTGCAGGAAACGCTCGCCGCACGTGTGCTGCAACACCCGAACATCACGGTGCTGGAAAATCACATGTCGGTTGACCTGATTACCGGCAGAAAACTCGGCTTACCGGACAAACGCTGCTATGGCGCATATGCATTGAACAGTTTAAGCGATGAAGTCATTACCATCGCTGCACATGACACTATCCTTGCGACTGGCGGCACCGGCAAGGTCTATCTCTACACCACCAACCCCGACACGGCGACCGGTGACGGCATCGCGATGGCCTGGCGCGCCGGTTGCCGCGTGGCCAACATGGAGTTCATCCAGTTCCACCCGACCTGCCTGTACCACCCGCACGCGAAATCCTTTCTCATCAGC
Source organism: Gallionellales bacterium RIFCSPLOWO2_02_FULL_57_47 (assembly GCA_001801175.1). GTDB lineage: Bacteria > Pseudomonadota > Gammaproteobacteria > Burkholderiales > Gallionellaceae > Gallionella. The sequence goes on from MGWZ01000108.1 coordinate 6,032, forward strand.
GAAGCGGTGCGCGGCGAAGGCGGCATCCTGAAGCTGCCCGACGGCACACGTTTCATGCCCTGGCACGACCAGCGCGCCGAACTTGCTCCGCGCGATGTGGTGGCCCGTGCAATAGACTTCGAAATGAAAAAACGCGGGCTGGATTGCGTCTATCTGGATATCTCGCATCAATCGGTCGAATTCCTGCAGGAACATTTCCCGAACATTTATGCACGCTGCCTCAGCCTGGGCATCAACATCAGCAAGGAGCCGATCCCGGTGGTTCCGGCGGCACACTATACCTGCGGCGGGGTCGTCGCCGACTTGCGCGCGCGCACCGATGTGGAGAACCTGTATGCGGTAGGTGAAACTGCCTACAGCGGATTGCACGGGGCCAACCGGCTGGCCAGCAATTCCTTGCTGGAATGCCTGGTCTTCGCGGATGCCGCCGTTCGCGATATTCTGGACAAGCCGCACCGGGTTTCACCTTCCCTGCCCGCCTGGGACGAAAGCCGCGTGACGGATGCGGACGAGCAAATCGTCATCTCGCACAACTGGGCGGAATTGCGCCATTTCATGTGGGACTACGTGGGTATCGTGCGCACCAACAAACGCCTGCAGCGCGCGCAGCACCGCATCCAGTTGCTGCAGGATGAAATCCATGAGTACTACTCCAACTTTCATATCAGTTCGGACTTGCTGGAACTGCGCAACCTGGTGATGAACGCAGAACTGATTGTGCAAAGCGCCTTGCTGCGACATGAGAGCCGTGGCCTGCATTTCAGCAAGGACTATCCGGAGATGCTGGCAAACCCGCAACCGACCATACTGACGCCAGCAAATTACTGAGAAAATTTCAGGTGCACGCACAACTCGCGATATTCACCTGCGTCCAGCGCATCCGGAAAGATAGTCCGTGAAACCGGCAGGCGATGCCCCTCCGGCGTGATGCGCAACACGGCAAAATATGGACTAACGGTAGTGGTGCTTATAATTTGGCCGGAAAAGCCAGAACCATCCCGGGTAACCACCGATACGCTGCCTTGATCTAAGGAAATCCCACGCCATGAGTCCGGGAAAAGCAGCAGGGCGTCGCGCGCCAGATAATACAACAGGCTCAGCAGAATCAGCGGGAATATCGCCAGCCTGGCTGCCAGCGGCATCAAGGCCAAATAAACCACGATTGCAACTATCGCATGGGACAGCAGCAGCAACAGGGCAAGGCGCGGCGAAGGCTTAATCGCCATAGGTTATGGGAGCTTAAGGAAAATCAGAAAACAAAGATCGAGGCAGCGCCCAATATAACCAACAATATAACGATCACCAGCAGCAAATTCCCTACGCTTGGTTGGGTCGATGATTCCGCAAAACTGTGGCGTTCGGCAGTGCGATGTGGTGTGGTTGGTGATGCCGGGCGAGCAGCATTGGACACTGGCACGGCCCGACTGGCCGATTCTACGCTCGGAGGTGCCATTTTAAGAGCCTTGGATAACTCGTCAACATCTTCATCAAGTGCGGTCAAACTTGCCAAACGCATGGTCGCAGCGGCCGAGTCAAATGCCGGCGATAATCCCGCTTGAGAAGTTGGTTTATCCTCATCTTCACCGGTCATCCTCTGCCCTGTCACACCAAAGGCATCCGGCATTTTTCCCTTGTCTGCGATAAAAGACTTTAATGCGCTTATCTTCTGTCCGGAGCGCGGCAAGGAATCGCGGCAGGCACGCAAATCAATGGCAAAATCCTTGGCGTTCTGGTAACGATCTTCCAATCTCTTGGACAAGGCCTTGGCCACTATAAAATTAAGCATCTCCGGTACAGCGGAATTCAGTTTACCGGGTGGCACTGGCGCCACATTCAATGTTTGATACATAATAGCGTTGACATTCTCTCCCACAAAAGGAGCCTGGTCTGTCAACATCTCATAGAGCATCACGCCCAGCGAAAAGATATCCGAACGCCTGTCTATTGGCTTGCCCATTACTTGCTCGGGCGACATGTATTTAGGCGAACCGAGCACCATGCCTGTTTGCGTGCGCACCGACGAGGAAGCCATGCGTGCAATGCCAAAATCGGTAATCTTTACATGCCCATCACGCACCACCATGATGTTCGACGGCTTTACGTCGCGGTGCACGATGTCGTGTTCGTGCGCATAAGCCAGACCCTGCGCAACCTGAGCCACAATGTCCAGCACCTGATCGACGGGCAACAACCCGCTCTCATTCATAATGTCGCGCAACTCCCGCCCTTGCAGAAGTTCCATGGCAATGTACGCAACATCGCCGCTTTTGCCCACATCATAAATGGTCACAATATTCGGGTGGCTGAGCCGACCGGCGGCTTTGGCCTCCTGGTAGAATCGTTCCTCGTATTCTTCCTTTTCATCCAGCGCAAGGCCAAGATTGATGGTCTTGATGGCAACAACGCGATCGATCAATGGATCTTTGGCCTTATAGACTATCCCCATCGCGCCATGACCAAGCTCACCGAGTATTTCGTAGCGTCCCAGTTGGCTAATCATCGCATTCACTCAAATATGTCTTGTTTGTTCTGCTCATCTGGATAAATCTGGCTCTCAGAGATAGCATTCACAGATCACAGAAGTCCGGATTAAGGCGTACAGTCTTTCCGGCATCGAATACTATATCTTGCGAGTAGACGCCTTTTGCGTGACTGACAATCACCGCGTGCTTGCCTGGCGAAACCTCCAAGGTTAATGGCGAGGAAGCTATTCTCCCCTTCCGGGTACCGTCAACAAACACTTCAGCACCGTTACAACTGACCGAGACAAATGTACCTGCACTGCCACCGTGTGCCGCAACGGCAGCCTTCTTTTCGGCTTCATCTTTTGCTTTTGTCTCTGTTTTTGCTTTTGCCTGGACTTCCGGGGGGCCAGCCTCAGCTTTAGCCTTCTTACCTTCGGTAATCTTACGTATCTCCGGCTTGGGCGTAGCCTTGGATTGCCTTGGGACTGCTCCGCGCGCCTTGGCGTCAACGCCAGCAGAAACAGGCGCAGTCGGCAAACCGGGTTGCATCGTGTCTGCAACCGCAACTGCTGAACCAGGTAGAAACGCGCTTGCAGCCTGTCCATTCATGCTGGTTGGCGCAGCGGGAATTTTGTCATGGCGAATTTGGCTTGCCAACAACACCATGATTAGCACCAAGGGAACAGCGACGATTCCAACGTATAACGCACGCCGCCTGGGCTCTGCCTGTCGAAAACTGTTAACCGGACGCTCTATCAATACATCCAGTCTTGATGCGGCAAAACGCCAGGCCGTTTTGGCGCGCTCCAAAACACCGGCTAAAGAGTCTCCAGCTTTTCCTGCAACTGCCGGTTTGGTTTTGTCCCGTTGAATCGTTTTATCGCCGGGATAACCAATCGCATACACCTCATGTTCGCGAACATGTTTGTCGGTGCGCGATCCTTGATAGTGGAACATTCCGGCATATTGCGTGGAAAGGCGCGAGACCGCATCGTAATAAGAACGTGATACAAGTATTTGTGCGACATCGGCAAAACCCATTACACGCTGAGCGACGTTGATGCCGTCGCCCACAATATTGGGTTGGCCGTTGATGTCTCTGACCAGGCGAACCGGACCAAGGTTAATCCCCATGCGCACGAGCAGCGGGGGATCCACATTTATGCCTTCATTGAGCAAGCTTTCGCGCAGACTGAGTGCAGTCTTTAATGCGTCTTCAACATCGCCAATGAAGTTGATTGCCGCGCCGTCCCCAGTGTCCAGGATAATCCGGTCGGTTATCGGCACATCACGGATTGCGGCTGAAAGATAGCTATTAAACCTATCCTTCAACGAAATTTGGCCGGACACCGACTTCTTGGAATATTCCACAATATCCAAGAACAGCACACTGCACATTATGGTTCTGTTGTCGCGCTCTTCCATTCAGATTTCCAATAACCCCGTATCTGCCGACATCCAATCTTTTCGGCCGCATCGAAGGTCGAATGCAACCGAATGGATTTTAGTGGTAGTCAGCGTTTTACACCAGTTTTACTTTTTCCCGCTTGTAGTACGGTTACGCCTGACATTTCTCGCCGCGACAGCCGCATGGCGCTTGGTTTTCTCTGGTTGCATCGGCTCAGCTTGGGGAGAATCCGGTAAGCCCTGCGGCGATTCATCGTTATCAACGGTGATCCCAACCCAATTCAGCACTTGCGCCACCTCGCCCGCACCCAATTCGGCGGTCATACCTCGCTTCAAGCGCGGCGGTAGATTGATAATACCGAAGCGCAACCGCATCAATCGGCTGACAGGTAGTCCCATGGCCTCAAAAGTGCGGCGCACCACACGATTACGCCCCTCCTTGAGCATTACCCGATACCAATGGTTAAAACCTTCCCCTCCTTCATCCTGCAACTTTTCAAACTTGACTAAACCATCTTCCAGTTCAACACCTTGCTTGAGCGCCTGATTCATCTGCGTTTCCGTCATTATCCCTTGCACGCGTACCGCATATTCGCGCTCCACTTCAAAACGAGGGTGCATCAAGCGATTCGCCAATTCGCCGGACGTGGTAAAAATCAGCAGGCCGCTGGTATTGAAATCCAGTCGTCCGATCGCGACCCATTTCTGTCCCCGCACTTTGGGCAATTTATCGAACACACTGGCGCGTTTTTCGGGGTCGTCACGGCTGACAATTTCGCCTTCCGGCTTGTGGTAAAGCAGCACACGTACAGGCTCAACTCTTTCTCCAACGCGTATGGTGCGACGATCAGCCTTGACCAGATCTCCAGCCAACACACGCATCCCCAGCGTCGCCGGCTCGCCGTTCACGCTGACTCGCCCGTTTGATATCCATTCTTCCATCGTGCGGCGTGAACCGAGCCCGGCTTGAGCAAGTACTTTCTGCAGCTTTTCTCCGGGCAATTTTCCATCAGAAAAAGTCTCATCGGGAAATTCCTTGTCATTCTTTTTCATATCATCATCTCGCGGCGCTCCAACACGGCCTGCGCCAATGTGCCGCTATCAACCTGCTCCAATTCACCGCCGACCGGCAAGCCACGGGCAATGCGCGACACTTTAATGCCATGGGAGTGCAGCAATGTTGCCAAATAATGCGCCGTGGCATCGCCTTCAACTGTATAGTTGGTCGCCAATATAACTTCGCGAGTGTGCTCTTGAACGCGCTTGAGCAAACGCTCAAAATGCAGTTCTTTGGCACCAATGCCATCCAGCGGCGAAAGCCGCCCCATCAAGACAAAATACATACCGCGATAACACTGTGCTTGCTCCATCATCAACAAATCCGCAGGCATTTCGACTACGCACAGCAAATCAGCGTCACGTTTTGGTGACGCGCACAAGGCGCACACATCATGCTCGGAGAAGTTATTGCACTTGCTACAGTGCTGAATATTGCTGGCTGCCAAATCCAGCGACAGGGCCAGACGCAATGCCCCGGCGCGATCTCGCTGCAACAGATGATAAGCCATGCGTTGCGCAGACTTTGGGCCTACGCCCGGCAAACAGCGCAATGCGGCAATCAATTCTTCAAGATGGGAAGGCATCACCAATGGGGAAAATGTCATCAGAACGGCAACTTCACTCCGGGCGGCAAACCCATGCCAGCAGTAAAGCCGCTCATACGCTGCTGAGAAATGGCTTCCACTTTTTTCATCGCGTCATTAAAAGCCAACACGATCAGATCTTCCAGTATTTCCTTGTCATCGGATAGCACGCTGTCGTCCAGCGAAACCCGACGCACCTCATGAGCGCAGGTCATCGTGACTTTGACCAAGCCGGAGCCGGCCTGGCCCTCAACTTCCACGGCTGCCAGTTCAGCCTGCGCCTTTTGCATGTTCTGCTGCATTAGCTGAGCCTGCTTCATCAACCCGCCCAATCCACCCTTCATCATTTTCATACCCTCCCGAACTTACGATATTGGTTTTATTGATTCCGTTACTAAACTGGCTTCCAGCTCTGCCCGAGCTTCGCGCACAAACTCATCCTGCGCTATCGATTCACTTGCCTGCTGCTGCTTTAGTTCCTTGCCCTGGTGTTCTATCCGTGCGGGGGTTGCTGTTTCGGTTTTTCCCAACACGATATTTAGCCTCATCGGCTTGGCAAAATAATCTGCCAATGCTGTCTGCAATTTCTCGGTTGCATTCCTGCTGGTTTGCAAATGCTTATGTTCTTGCGACAAACGCAGAGTAATTTGTCCATCTGAAAAGCTTTGCAGCACGCAGTGTTTTGCCAGCTGCTGCGCCATTCCTTGCACATTCAACTGCGTTAACAACACCCCCCAGTCTGGCAGGTTATCTGATACAGCATCGCTGCTTTGGGCCCCGCTACTTGAAACGCGGCCGGATGAAGCAGGTTCTTCCAGGATATGTGCCGAACTGCTGGCCGGCACAGTTTTTGTTGTTGTCGCAACAGGTTTTTCACCGGTTTGCGCGGCAACAGCAGGCATGGTCAACATCGGCTGTTGTGCACCCTTGGCAGGTGCAAACGCCAGCATGCGCAACAGCGTCATCGTAAAGCCAGCATACTCATCGGGTGCCAAATCAATTTCATCGCGCCCATGAATGGCGATCTGATAAAACAATTGCACCTCTTCCGGCGTGAACGCTTGCCCCAATTCCATCATACGCACCCGTTCAGGCTCATCGTCGGCAATCGCCTGCGGCACGGTCTGCGCCAGCGCGATGCGATGCAGCAATGTCGCCAGCTCCTGCAAAGCCGCATCAAATGCCACGCTACGCGCAGCCATATTATCGGCAATTTCAAGCAACCGGACACCGCTCTGCTCGCGCAATGCTGCCAGCAAATCGAACAGATAACCCTGATCTATCGCACCCAGCATGGCGCGCACCACCGCTTCTTCCACCTTGCCGGCTGAAAAAGCAATCGCCTGATCCATCAGGCTCAACGCATCGCGCATACTGCCCTGCGCGGCTCGCGCAACCAGATTGATTGCCGCGGGTTCAAAAGAAAGCTGTTCTTGCTCCAGCACATACTGCAAGCGAGCGGCAATCAAGGCCGGCGGCAATTGCTTCAGATTGAATTGCAGGCAACGCGACAATACCGTCACTGGAATTTTTTGCGGATCGGTCGTAGCGAGAATGAATTTCACATGCCCCGGCGGCTCTTCCAGCGTCTTCAACATCGCATTGAAGGCCGACTTTGACAGCATATGCACCTCATCGATGATATACACCTTGAAGCGGCCGCTGGTCGGCGCGTACAGCGCGCTTTCGAGCAATTCACGCATGTTGTCAACCTGGGTGTTGGACGCGGCGTCCAATTCAATCAGGTCGACAAAACGTCCACTATCGATTTCCTTGCAGGCACTGCACTCCCCGCAGGGCGTCGCGGTGATTCCTGTCGTGCAGTTCAGCGACTTGGCAAAGATGCGCGCGATGGAGGTCTTGCCGACCCCGCGCGTGCCGGTAAACAGGTAAGCATGATGCAATCTATTTTGGTCAAGCGCGTTGCTGAGCGCCTGGACGACATGCTCCTGCCCCGCCAACTGCGCGAAAGTTTTTGGACGCCATTTGCGCGCGAGAACAGAAGTGGCTGACAAGTTACACCATATCAGAAATGGTAAGCGAAACGGACTTCGCTGAAGTTGATGCCCTGATTTGGCTCCTTGATACCAGCGTTGGAGAGATGCTGAAAGCAGTATCCCAAATCGAACTCGTGGTGATCACCGAAACGCACTCCGAAACCGATGTGCTCGCTGAACTGTAACGAACTGCCGAATTTTCGATTTGCATTGATAAAAGTCGGGGAAATCAAGTGGAAGCTGAACGCACCTTCCGCATAGGGCGCAAAGCCGCTTAAGTTGCTTTGCTGCAGACGGAATACCGGGGTCAGGCCCACCTCATCAATAGTCTGGTTGTTGCCGGCCACACTGTCATTCCCGCGCCAAGTCCCGAGTGTAGCCTCCCAAAAACCAGTCACCATCCAGTCGCCTTCAGTAAACCACTGCTTATCCCAATTCCACAGGGCGCCGACACGCGCCATATCAGCCACATTGCTGCTGCCATGTACAAGAGAAATGCCGTCCACCGCAAGCACGCTACCGTTGAACAGCATTGCGCTCGCCAACAAACCAACTTTTCTCATTGCACCCCTTGGCCCCAATAGGAGGCGAGCCTTACCCCCGGCACTTGCAGTAATCGGTTATGGCTGCTTCCTTCCGGACCTGACCAGGTTCACCAACCTGCAATGCGGGGAGACCCGCCAATTCTTTTACGCTCTCAATCGACTCGACATGATAATTGAAGCGCTGAGTAAAATCTATGTCGAAAGTGATATTAACTCCGAATAAAGGCCAACAAAAAAGGACTTAGGTATCCCCTAAGTCCTTGTGTTTGGTGGGCCGTGAAAGATTCGAACTTTCGACCAATGGATTAAGAGTCCACTGCTCTACCAACTGAGCTAACGACCCATTCTGATGCGAACATCAAAAGCAAAGCACATTTTCGGAATTGTTTGCAGGTTTGCCAAAGCAATTCGTTTATCAAAATACGGTTGGAACAACAACGCCCTCAATTACGAGGGCGTTGTTTTTATTAAGGAGTCTGACGATGACCTACTTTCACATGGGTAATCCACACTATCATCGGCGCTAAGTCGTTTCACTGTCCTGTTCGGGA
>MGWZ01000109.1 GCA_001801175.1 Gallionellales bacterium RIFCSPLOWO2_02_FULL_57_47
GGCGAAACAACTCAGGAGCGATGCAGATTAACACCGGAGCCAGTCTGCACCGCGAGGAAATCAAAAGCGGGCTCGCAATCTAGGAATGATGACTTTAACGACGAAAGGGAAAATCATGGATGAAATCAGAATCAGCTTGGAACGCATGCGCGAACTTGCGCAAAACCGAAATATGGCCCAAGTATTCAAAGAAGGCCGCTGGAAGTACACCACACCGCCACGCTTGAAACAAACAACAACGAAAGGAAAATAATCATGAGCAAAAAAACAACAGATCCACAACAGATGCTTTACGACAATCCAGCCTTGAATAAAAGCAAAGCCAAAAAACCAGCTGCGCCCTTTTCCGCGCCAATCTCGGAAGTTCACCTGGTCCCGCTGGACCTGATCGACACACCCGAGCAGATCCGCAAGGAGTTCGACCAGGAAAGCATCGACCACCTGGCAAAAGACATCGAGGCGCGCGGACTTCTGCAACCGATCCTGCTGAACCCGCACGGCGAGCGCTTCCAGCTCATCGCCGGCGAGCGACGGCTGCGCGCCGTCAAGCTCAACGGCGCAGCCGGCATCCCGGCGCTGATCGTCAAGACCACGACTGAAGAAGCGATGCTGATGCAACTGGCCGAGAACATCCAGCGCGAAGAATTAACCCTGGAAGAAGAATGCGAAGCTGTTTGCAAGCTCTATGAGTCGCTGGGCAGCCTGGCTAAAGTCGCTGAAACGGTAAAAAAATCGGTTCCCTGGTGTAGCAAGCGGTATGCGATGAGCCAGAACGATTTATGCTGGATGGCACACGACCTGCTGGAAAAAGGAATTACCGAAGATATCGACTTGCTTAAAGCCTTAACCACACTAGAGCCCCTCATTCGCTACAGTGAAATGCAAGAATGGATTAAAAAGATCAAGGAAGGAGAGGCAGGAAGAAAGGATATCCGCGAAGCATTGAAGCTGGCCAAAGACAAAGCCAAAGAAGAAAAAACGGCACGAGAAGCCAAGAACGATGAACTTTCGCATGCGAAACCAAAAGAACCGCCCCCTCCTCCGCCCTGGGAAATTGATGATGCAATGGAGAATCTTTCCCAGGCATTGAACTATTCCGATAATGAGCTAAGTGCGATCGACCTGCTGAACACCTGGACGAACGAACAGCGTTCACAGGTAATTGACAAATTAACAGCAGCACGAAGCCTAGGCAGCTCAGAAAAAGGATTTAAAACAATTTCGCATTTAATCATGCACGGATTTTATAAAACGCCCTATATCGACATTGAGCTGGCCGCGATGGTGTGGGGATTCGGAAATCAGCTCTTTGACATCGATGCGTTCCTGGCGCAGTTGCAATGCCCAAGGGAAACAGCTTAAACTTGACCAACTTTGAAAGGAAAACCATGAGCGCAGTTTCGTTTGATACGTTGAAATTCGTTAAAACACTGGAAGCCAGCGGTATCGATAACAAACAGGCGGAGGCTATCGCCAACGCATACCGGGATGCGTCAGCAGACCAGGAGCTGGTCACAAAAAAGGACCTGCAAATAGAATTGGCGCCGATCAAGGCAGATATGCAGATCATAAAGTGGATGAACGGCCTGATGCTGGGCGGAATCGTTGCACTGATCCTTAAAGCATTTTTCTGAAACAAAAAACAGAAAACAAGAAGCCCTCTTCGGAGGGCTTTTTGTTGTCCACAGTTTCTGTTGATAAGGTTGTTAATTCAACTACGCGGAATGAATACAGAAGCGGCTTTGATTAGCGATGCTGAAAAATTAGACCACAACTTCAAATGCGTTCTGCTTCGACAAAAACCAGAATTTCAGTATCGCCCTGATTCGACTGATTGCCAATTTCAAAACCAAAAAAACGGCTTTGCGTCTGATCAGTTTTCGATTCATTCAGCCCGGCAAATATAACCACCTCACCCGGCTTGATCGACAGCTTGGAATTAACAGTACGCTTTAACAGCGTAGGAGAATTGTTAACGCCGGTCGTGGTAGAAATGAAGCTTGACAGCTCCTGCGAAATGTCCAGATCGATGACGCTATCGCGAACTTCCGGCGTAACCATCAAAATCACGCCGGATTGCCGATAATCCACGGACTGCACAGGATTGCCGTTTTTGTCAAGTGTAGCCTGGCCAAGCACCGGCACATCCTGGCCCACCGAGAAACGCGCCTGCGCTCCCGATCTGACACGCACCATCGGCCTTGATATTGTCTTAAAACGCGAATCCTGGTCAAGCAACGACAGCACCACATCCAGACCGCCGTTTACATAACCGAGCGTATTGCTCCCGACGATAGCCCCGCCGATGGAAGCATTGACGTTGACAGAGCCATTCAACAACCGGGAAGCCACCTTTAAGGCGCCACCCTCACCCTGCTTGATACCAACCTCATAAACCGCCGCCTTAAGCACCACTTCCCCTTGTGCCGTGTCCAAATCGCCCAAAAGCTTAGTTACCTTAAGCACATCTTTGGTTTTTACCGAAAGAACAACCTGGTCACTATCGGGCATTGCCTGTACAGGTTTTGAACGTGGCACCGGCGCAGGATTTTGACCCTCCGCCCCCTGATCTTGTGGCTGTGAAACAAATCTCTGAAACTCACGCTTGACGATCGGGCGCGCATCGGTCACATGAACCACGATGTCGGACAGATAGCGCGGAGAACGATACTTTGGCAAATAAATCAAAATTTCCTCATCTGACTTTATTTCCTTGCTTTGAATAAATACCACGCCGTGACGTTCGGAAATCTCAAAGCCACGATTGCCGCTTAGCTCATCCATTAGCCCTTGAATCTGGCCCTTTTTAAGATGTTTCCAGCTCACTGACACCGCTTCTGGCGCATCGATTAAATCAGTGTCCAGCGTATAATTTTTTTTGAGGATATCGCCATAAACCACCCGCGCCAGATCGGAAAAGCGCACGTTGTCCAGAGAGACCGTGTAGTCCGCAGCAAAAGCACCCGTCGATGCCAGGACAAAAAGCAGACAGATTGACCGCATCATTTTCTATACCCTCGATTCTGTTTGTGGAAATTTCCGCTAAACGATGTCGCCGTGCCACCCTCTGGAAGTGAAACAGATAAATCACGACCCATGATTCTAAAATTATGCGGATTGCGCAAATATCGTAACTGGCCGCCCTCCCCTTCAAGGCTAACCATTAGGACATAATCATCAAAAAACCAGCCGACAACACGCCAGGCCTGCACCACATCCGGCACATGCGCAGCCTGATCGGTAACACCAACCTGCACCGCTTTGCCAGTCACCGCTTTTTCTGCCTGAACTTGCTGCGGATTAATTTTGCCCGTAATGTTTTTATAGCTAGACCAGGTTAAAAATACGCCCAGCGGCAATACAACCATAAGCACCTTTGCAGCCATCGGCAAGCTGTGCTTGTGCTTAGTGTGTACATCCGCAGACTTGTAGAGCCCAAAGATATGCCTGGGCAATTTGTAGCGCGATTTAGCCGCAGTATCCCGGCTCGTTTTGCTCTCAATGTCGCCCACTTCCGGCCACTCATATTTGTAACGACCAAAAGGCGTATCACGCAACGCAATATGTTTACCGCAAAGCGCGCGAACGTTCGAATCAACCAAGCCAGGACGCTGACTAACCAGCCAAATATCGAGACCTTGATGCCGGTGAACTTCCAACGCCGCAACATGATCAGGAACCGCCGAGCCGGCAGGCCGCGGACGGAAATGCCGCTGCGCCTCATCGATCACCAACAGCGCCCCTTTGTGCGACTCATAAGGAACCGACCCTGCCACCTGGCCATGCTCATCAAATACCAGACGATGCAACACCTCATCCTTATCCATAACCACTTCAGGATTAGGAATCCAGTTTTCGTTGCCATTGCCATCATTCTCCTCTTGATCTTGTTCGGAACAATTCTCGAAAGACCTTCCATTTGTACCACCCATCACCAACGATTGAGCCGTACACTTATATTGATCAATGTGTAACCAGGTCCCTTTTTGCCACTCTGTTATTTTGCCGGCGCGATAATGCTCAATCTTCAAATCAACAATGTTGTCGACAAAAATAATGCGGCCGGTAGCCGCAATCTTTTCAAGCTCAGAAACAATAAATGCTGTTTTACCCGTACCGGGCACACCAGTGATTAACGTTATCGGCATTACAGCACCCTGCCAATTTTTGAAAGTGCCACCATGCCAATGCGCGCAGCCATCGCCCCCAATAAAATCCCGATTGTTTGACCCACTCCCGCGAGATCGGCAAGCTGCATCGCCGCACCGTGCATCTGACCATAATTCGAGATTACCAAATTACGCGCCGAATCGAATGCCGCCTGCAAGCCGACATAAGTGACTGTGCCAAGCCCCAACGCCAGAAGAACACGAGTAACAATCGGCCCAATCGAAGCCGCCAGAAAAGCACCAAACAGAGAAAACATAATTACCCCGCTTTAAAGCCACCGATTAAAAGGCCGGCAGCAGACAACCAGGCAAACGCTAACAATATCGGCCTGATACCATCGGCAAAGTTGCAGTACGTTGTCCAGTCAAAATAATGACTCTCACCATGAAGAACCATTAAGGAAGGCACAGGACACGAACCAGCAGACCCGACCGCAAATGGTTCAATCGCAACATTGATACTATTTGAGCCGACAACAACCGGGCTCACGCTGCCGAAATCTGACTTGCCCAACATATCAGAAATGCCTTTAAGCGTACTTTCGGTCGCGCCACCCGTCGACGTCCCAGTACTTCCCGCAGCACTCACAGCCCCGCTCACTGTACCGCCTGCTTGAACATAACTTGTTGCTGTTACCCCCGCCGCCTGGGCTTGTGCAACACTACCGCCTGATAAAATAACATTTGACGCAGCAGTCGCCGCCGCTTGTTGCACAGATATGGAAGCCCCTGTTTTAGCCGCTTCATACGCGGCCAATCCCGCCGCTTGTTGCGCAGCCAACGTTTCCGTATTGTGCGCAATCATTGCATCAATAGCCGATTGAGTAATCTGCTGACCAAACAAAGGAGTCGCACCCTCGCGCGCAGCTTGCTCCGCCAAAAACGCCGCGTATTGCGCACTGATTGTCACTAATCCTAAATCAGTTGCTACTTGATAAGCTCCAGCACCAGCAATTGCAATATACAAAGGTTCTGATTCAGGGGGAGCCTGATCTACCTGGTCAAGCTCAACAGGCGCGATCAGTTCTAAAGGAAGAATCTGCCCCCCGGAAAGATTGCAACGCTGCAAAACAGCATCCCAGGTGCCGATCTGGCCAGCACCAGCAGCAAATGCAGTACACGCTGCCGCAGGATCACCACCAGACGGAATACTACCCGCGTAATAGCTAGGTGTTCCAGCAGTGAACGCATCAGCCGCCGCCTGCGCCGGCGTACCGCCCGCTTGAATAATAGTCGCCGCCAAATGACCAACAGATAGAGCAATCTCATCAGACCGCCCCGCCGCATTCGCAGCAAGTGCAGCATCGCGCGCAGACTCCGCCGCAGCTTGTGTGTAACCGTCAGCTATCGCCGCATCATACGCAGCCTGACCTATCGGATTAGCTGGATCGGGAACACAAACCAAATTTTCATGATGTTGCCCTACTGGACACGGGGCCAAACATATGCCACTCGGCTGCAAAACTTCCGGCGCATCACAACTTCCAGTAACTCCGAATTGAACAAAAATATCTCGCACATATCCATTATCATCAAATGTGCCAGTTGACTGATAAACAGAAGTAGAAAACAAAACTGGCATATCCAAATGCGCGGCACTCCAATACACCGACTGATTAATCATGTCTTCAACACCAACCATCGCATCCTCAATTGGATAACCAATAATTGGACCTGACCCGCAACTACCCCAACTGCCACCCACGTATTTCCAATTACACGAAAAAACTAAAACATCCGCCAAAGCGGATACACTCAGCCCGAACGAAAACAATAGAACCATCACAAAATTTATTGCAATTTTTTTCATATCAATGACTACTTTTTCCCGAATAAGCCCTAAAAATAAAAGGGTTCGTTTCTGACTTGATCACCGGCCTTGATTGTTGTGGTTCATAAGCAACCGGCGACACTAAAGCGCTCCGGGAATATTCATTCCGACAAAACCAGCAAACAACAAAACCTTTTACAGGCAAAACCAAATATTCCCCGCAAGTGCATTTGAACTGTGCCATCAATGACGCGGCATCGCGGAAAATATAATCAAGGCACACGGCAAGACAACCGTGAGAAACCCGAACAACAGATATAACCAATCAACCATCATCTGAAAAAACTATGCCGAATGAAGATCACAGACAAAGCCGCCATCATTGCGCCGACTACGCCCCATCCCATTTGCATGCCATCGCTGAACATCGCCGCATTGGAAGCATCCGACACAGCCGGATCACAGACCATGAGCGTTAAATCATGGGATAAAGTCCAAAACTGATTGCCCGTCAAGTTATGGCAAGTAATCGTATTGGTGAACATATTGGGCGCAGTAAAAACGGAAGAATCGATACTACATAAAACAGGCTGACTACCGGCCACGTAAGGAAATCTTGCCCCTAGTGCCAAAATTGCATTGGCTGGACCATCGGCACAAGTCCAGGAAGAACCAGTATTAACAAGAAAGCCGGTGAGAGCCATTACAATTGCGACTCGTAATCGTTAAGACCAGAAACATCAGCCCAATAATCTACATCTAAGGATTCATCAGCAACAACACTTTCCATGCCAAGCGTTTCTATCGCTTCAACTTCCTCCTGAAAAGCTGCGTCATTAATTTCATCCTCATTACCAAACTGATCAACCACAGACGAATAATCAACATCAACACCCCCTGCAGCAGAATCAGAAGATAAAAACGCCTGGACATCCTCTCTCTTGTTAGCCTGCATTTCGAAATACAGATCCCGCCCCTGACCACGATCAAGACCTAATTGAAAAGCATCACGCCCAGCCTGCGTAGCTTCCGCAATTTTTTGCTTCTGATAGCCTTCGTTAAAAGCTACGCGCTCGCCCCAATGATTAACAAGTTCCGATATATCTGTATTTAGAATTGAAGCCATTTAAACCCCCAGAAATGGGCGGCGATATTTTGCCGCCCTGGCAAAATTACAGCCCCTTGCGGATGAACTTAATCGCCACCACGCCGATGATTGCAACCAGTACCAAAGTTGCAACGCTCGTTGCATCAGCACCCATCGTAGCGATTGCTGTATCAACAGCAGCAGGAACGGCGGCGTTTGCAGCACCAGCTGCACCAACCAAAACAACACCAACGGCTTTCTTGAAAGTTTTCTTCATTTCAAATACTCCTGTACTTTTTCACCAGTAACCGACTGGCAGCGGATTCGGCTCATGCCGTAATTCTGTTTTTTCGCATGCGAAACTATTACGCGGCCATCCTGATCTGCGTCCAGGACGTAACCGGCTCACGCAATACCAATTGCTGACGGCGGAACGGAATCACAACACCGGCGCAAAGATCGGCGTTGGAAAGTCCAGCAGCACGCAAATATTCACAATGCAACCTAAACGTCCGACCAGGCATGCTTTCCTTGGCTTGACTAAAACCGATTGTTTTAATCAATGCCCAAGAACGATGAGCAGCAAGCGCCCTGCCCTTTGTCGGACACACCTTTTCAAGTTCCAGCAATAAAGTTCCCATGTCATATACCTCCACGCCGCCACCAATCAGCGCATAGAAAAATTTATGGTGGATTTCAGTAAGTTCATATTCGGTCAAAGTGTGCCAATCGTCTTTTTCTTCATAACGACGAAACCAACGAGCACCTAACTTCAATTCCAAACGAAGCAAATTATCAGCAAGCTCTAGCGTTTCATCATCCAGAAATAAATTTCCTTGCCTGGACAACATGCGCAAGTGCGCGCCCTTGTGGTAAGCCTTGCCCGCCTGTAAATCGCTGGAAGGATTCCAGTAAACCGTGTCACCGCCTTTACGGTCGCTGTTGGTACGGCGGCGCGGCGCATCCGTGCCAAGCAATAAACGCAAAGCTTGCTTTACCTGGGCAGCATTGCCCATATCGTAATTAGCAGTTATATCCAACCGGCGACACTGCCAATTGTTCCAGTTCGGCAATATTGATTTCAAAGCCCTTCCGGCATGCTCGATCAACACCGTTGCGCAATGCTCGATGTCGCAGGAACCGAAAACATTCAAGCCCTCATTCTCAATGCTCGATGGAGATGCGCCGATCGTTAGATATCGCTGGCTTTGGCCGTCTGCCGTTATCGACCAGTACAAACCTTGAGAATCTGAACGCAGCTTATCGATGTCAAGCGCGTGCTTGCGCCATTTTTCCTTGCCATCCGCATCAACACAGAACGTGTAACCCATGCAATCCAGAATGCGATCAAGCAGGTTTTGACCCAAATTTGCATCGAGCTTTATCCGCAGTGTCAGCCAGTCAATTAACATTGATTGTTCCAATCGGTGGGAGTCTGTCCGGGGGTGTTTTGGCAACCCATTGCCACTTGTCCGGGTATTACATACGGACCCGGAGTATTTTGACCGCCGTGCAGGGGGTGGGCGTCGGCCGCGCCGCCGCTCCCCTCCCCTGCACCGCTTAATTCATATTGAGGTGCGCCCTCATAAGCCCACGAAAGGATATTTGCGGGTTCATCGTCAAAAACCGATTCAACCGCCAAGGACGCACCTCGATAGAAATTACGCGTATTGACCCAAACAGGGCCTAAATCCATGACTACCGCTTGCTTTTTGGTGTTATCCCAAAAATGAGCGGTACAACGTGTCGCACGCTGAATTGACGATTCAAAGCTTTTGGCAGGCCGCTTAAATGGATTAAGCTCCTGACGAAAAAGCCGAGGGGGCAAATCGTAAGACTTGCCCTCCGGCTGCTTTAAGACCTTGCCGATCACGACAAAAGACGTGTTATTGCTTGGAGTTAAAAACGGTAGGAAGGCTGCCGTCTGGGATGTAAAGACCTGGCTTGCGGGTTTCGGTATCTACCCAGATGCCAACGGGAACAGATACCAGTTTGCCAATTACTTTTTTATAAGCGTCACCGTGCAAGCGAACGTTCATGTCCTTGAGAACGATTTTTTCACCGCCACCCTTTACCGGCTCGTTGTACTGCATTTGCACTTTATGACCAGCTGGAGTTACATCACCGGTTTTTTTATCGACGAATTCGGAGGTTGGGAAAACGTTAACAACAGTTGCTGTCAGACTAAGCATGGTTTTGATCCTTTCGTGGTTAAATTGAACGTGACTAATTAGTCACGGTCGAAACCATAGTGACCTTTCCGTCACTTGTCAACCTTTTTTTCACGTGTACTATTTACCACCACAGGAGGAATAAAAAATGACACTTGCAGAACTTATGGACAAAGCTAAGACACGCGCAAACCTACCAAGCGACTACGCCCTAGCAAAAGTGCTAGGCATTGATCGAAGTATTGTCAGCAGCTGGAGAAAAGGAAAAAAACACCCGAGCAACACTGAAGCTGTACAACTCGCCACCCTTGCAGGATTGCCAGAAATGAACGTAATTGCCGAAATCGAGTATCAAACAGCAACAAACGAAAAGAAAAAAGAATTCTGGAAATCGTATCTGGAGAGCCGAGGAATCGCAGCAACTTTAGGAATGTGCGCACTCGGTTTGACGATCATCGCAACGCCGGAACCTGTCCAGGCAAACGATTTACACTTGCAAAATTATGACGCAGCTTTTTTGCGCTCAGAAGAAAACCCTTATATACATTATGCGTATTTCAGGAGGTAGCAAAGCGGAACGGTTCGCGGAACAGTTCGGCATTTGACATACCTGCGATTAGCGGTCGCACTGTCTCGGCGCGCTGCTTGAGCGTCAGTCCGGGTACGTATGTAATACCCGGACAAACTCTCATGGGTGAGACTTCCTTCCAAAACCCGCATGGATACAGGCTTGCAGAGGCGCGACTTTTTGCGTTTTCGGTCGATACTGTTCCACCTTCACCCAAAACCGACCTTTTCCAGACTCTAAAAAAACAGTCTCTAAGCCTTGCGCCTATTGGCTTTCAGGCTGTTTTGCCCGCAACCTCGAAACTGTTCCGGCTTTTAGGGGTTTTGGGGGATAGTCGGAACAGTTCTTTGCGGAGCTGCTGCACTGAGGTTTTGACTTTGGCACTAGCCCGCATGGGCTGTCTGCCGGGCTTCCCGGCATTTGCAGGAAACTCGCGGCTGGTCGGGCTGGCGCTTCCTGCAAAACCGTTTTTGACTTTCGTTGAGCCGCTCGCCCGCCTGGGCGGAGCGCAGCCCGCGAGTACCGCACAGGCGGGCGAGCGGGTTTTCGCATGCGAAACGTTTGCAGGCCGGGGGCAATCATGAGCGCGTCCGCTGTGGTTTTTGTTGTTGAGCTGACCGAGGCGCAATTGCTCAATGCCTGGTGCCAGGCAAAAAACGATTTAGACCAGACGTGCAAGGACATCAAGCGCGGTCGCGGTGTTGAGGCTGACGCAATCGTCAAGCGGTCTCTTTATGCGGTGTTGAGCAAGGTCGTTTATGCGCGCATTCCTCGCGCCGTGAAAGGCGGTGCATGATGGCTAACGAGCGCAGTGTATCGCTTCACCAGCAAGGCGGTGCGCAATGAGCCGCCGCTGGATCGATCCGCAGGACTTCCGCGATCTGCGCAGGCAAGCTGGAATGACGCGTCGTGAAGCTGCCCAGGCATTGGACGTAACTGCTCGGACAATCCAGAACTGGGAAACAGGTGGCGCGCGCATTCCCTGGATGGCTTTCCGTATGTTGCGAATTCTGCGCGGCTATGCCCTGCCCGGCGTGGCTTGGGACGGCTGGACGATCACCGGCGATACGCTGCACGCGCCGAACGGTCGCCGCTTTATGGCTAATGAAATTCAGCACATTGAACAGGTTTTTGCGATGGCTCGATTGTGGCGGCAGATGTACAGCCGCCCTGTCGTTCAGAAAATCACTTCCAAGGTGCTGCCATTTCCTGGTCGCAAATTTACCGCTCAGGATCCAGAGCAGAAAAAACCGCTTGCAGTTCAACCACAACACATAGGGGGCATTTTATGAAAGACGAACACGACAAAAGTACAGTTGATTTCGTGCACAACGGCGAGGAGCGCGGCCAATTTAAACGCTTGCCGAATCAGTTGGTGCATTTGCCGCCGCCAGGTGCGAAACCGGAATCGCTCGGGCTGCCCCTGGGCTTCGCGCGCTCGGTCGTGTCGGTGTCGATCGTGGCGCGCGATTGGGGCATCAGCTCGCGGCGTGTGCGCACGATGCTGGCCGAAGGTCGGCTTAATGGCCGCCAGCTTGAAAATGGCTATTGGGAGGTGTTCTACCCCTATTCCTACGTGTTCGGTACGCGTGGGCCGTCGATCAAGCGGCAGTCTAAGCAGGATCGGAAAGCGGCATGAATTCCATAAACACTTTGACAGGAGCTCGGAAAATCATGAATATAGCAAAACTCGGAACAGTTTCGGCGGCTGGAAATTATTTCCCGTTGACCGCAAACCCGCATAAACAAAGGGCTGGCGGCTTGATGCGTTATACATTATGCGTATTTCAATAGAAATTATGGGGACAAATTCCAGCGCGCTTGATCGTTATAAAAATTGCTAACCAAATTTTTGACAGCCATTCAGCACTGCTATAAAGTCCTGTCATCGCAATGGTAGTTAATCTATAAGCCCTTCTTTAATGGGCTACTCCAATTTTTCTAATTTAAATAATTTTGAGCAAATAAATACACTAATGAAAAAATTTATTTTCTCTCTGGCGGGTGCAATGGTAACAACCGGATTTGCCCCAGATGCGTCTGCTATCCCGTCGTTTTCACGCCAGACCAACATGACCTGCCAGTCTTGCCATGCGCAACATGTGCCCATCCTGAACGGTTTTGGACAAGCCTTCAAGGCCGCTGGATACCCGTTGATGGGCCCGCAACAGGGCAAGGTGGAAGGAGACCGCCTGTCGATACCTAACACTCTTAACGCATCCATGAGGTTGAAGGCGCGATACCAGAAATCCAACGGTGCAGATACAGACCTAATTCCTGGAGACTCCACCAACAGCGGCCAATGGCAAGTACCCGAAGAGTTCAGCTTGTTCTTTGGCGGACGAATTTCAGAAAACGCAGGCTTCTTTTTCGAGGGGAATACTGCTGCCGCCCGATTGGTTTCCGGTTTCAGGCTGCCTGCCGCGTATGCCGTAAACAATACCAGGCTGTCAGTGATACCCTATATGACTGAGATGCTGGGTGCAAGTTATGGCTATGAACAGGCCAGCACAGGCGCGGTGCGCAATGTGCGGTGGGCGGAACACCGCAAGGAAATTTCGGCACAACAATACGTGGGCACTGATGGCGCCAGTACCGGCGTGGCTTTCGTGGCGCAAAACGACATGGGTTATATCAACTTCAGCCTCTGGGCGCCCGCATTCATGGCGCACTCAGGCGCAGCCCAGACGCTACGCTCCAACTACCTGCGAATTGCCGCAACACCGGTCGTCAGCACTGCAACCAGGGGCGATTGGGCGATGCATATCGGGGCGCAACTCTGGGAGGGCTCAAACTACGCATCGAATTTGCAGGCTACCCCCACTCTAGTGCCAGTCGACACGCGTGCCTACGCATTGGATTTTCAGGCTTTCGGCCAGGTCCGCGGCAAGGATCTGGGCGTTTATGCAACCTGGGCCCAGGCACCTGCCGGTAGCGCTGCCAAGCCGAACATCCTCAACGTGGGCAACACTGGAACCAATCCGGCTGGCCCGGCCGATCCCGGCCTGTATCGCGTCAATGACCGGAGCGCCTGGACCATCGGTGCCGAGTACAGCCTGATTCAATATACCCTGCATATAGGTGCTGCCTATCGTTATGCAAATAGCGGAGGTGCAACGGGTGCATCAGGCATCGTCGGAGATAATCCAACCGACAACGCAACCACCCTGACCTTCGTATACAACATATCTCAAAACGCGGAAGTGCACCTGAATCACAGCTTCTACAGCGGTACTTTGTACGATACCCCCCAGACGAACGGCAACCAACTGACTACTTTCATGCTGGAGGCTTCCTGGTAAAATGAATGGCCGGAAGTAATAGAACAAGAGGGAGACGTCAGTCTCCCTTTTTTTTCGCTGGTTTTTTACCGGACAAACAGGTTTGAAATTGCCTTGTCTAGTCTAAATGGGTGATGTGGAAACTATTTGGATTGGTTAAAGTAAAACCAATTCTGTGCTGGCTTCCTCGTCAATTTGCATGAAGACCTGAATGAAGCAATTACAGAAGATATTTTCTCTTCCCCCCTTGCGCCCGGACACTTTCCGGGCGTTTTTTTATCATCACGCGTGATCCTGTGAGTGGCGAAAGCGGCAATTCGCTTAATGCCAAATGGGTAGCGCAAAAAAAGGGGAGTATGCCTGATAGGCATACTCACTATAGAAGAACTGGATAGATATAGAACTGGATAGATACTGGGGTGGCTGATGGGGCTCGAACCCACGACAACAGGAATCACAATCCTGGACTCTACCAACTGAGCTACAGCCACCATTGATCAAATGATCAAACAACTGATAAAACTGCCAAGCCTTTAAACAACATCAGCAAGATGCTGGTTATGAAACGTTTTCTGACAGACACTGGTGTGCCCGACAGGAATCGAACCTGTAACCCCCAGCTTAGAAGGCTGGTGCTCTATCCGGTTGAGCTACGGGCACAATTCTTTTCTAGGCTATTTAAAAGCTTACTAAAACCTGGTCGGGGTGGAGAGATTCGAACTCCCGACATCCTGCTCCCAAAGCAGGCGCGCTACCAGGCTACGCTACACCCCGAAGGCTGCGCATTATACAGACGCAGTCCTGAAAATCAATTTAGTTTAGGTGTTTTTTTAGTTTTGGCGATGCCAGCATCAGGTAGTAGCCCATCGACCACAGGGTCAGCAGCGCCGCAAGGTACAGCAACAGCGAGCCTACAACCTGGCAATCGATGCCCAGCAAGCGTTCGTGGTACAGCAGCATTATTATCGCAATCATCTGGAAAGTGGTTTTGATCTTGCCCAGCATGGAAACTGCGACACTCTTGCTTTCGCCGAGTTTGGCCATCCACTCGCGCAGCGCGGAGATGGTGATTTCGCGTCCGATGATGATAAAGGCGATGATTGCATCGGCGCGTCCCAGCTTGACCAGCACAATTAACGCGGCGGCAACCATCAGCTTATCGGCTACCGGATCAAGAAATGCTCCGAAAGCGGAGAACTGATCCAGCTTTCGCGCCAGATAACCGTCCAGCCAATCGGTGATCGCCGCCAGCGAAAATACGGCAGTAGCGGCCAGGTTCTTGAGATGGGGATCAATCGTCTCGTTGGATAAATAAAATACCGTGACGAATACCGGGATGAGCAGGATTCTTAACCAAGTGATCAGATTTGGGATGTTGAACGGCATGTGGCTAGTGTAGCTGCTGATAAATCTTTTCAGCAACAAAATATTGACTTTTTTTAATGGAGTTGCTGGTAAATCTTCTCAGCAACAAAATATTGATTATTTTTTAATGGAGTTGCTGGTAAATCTTCTCGGCAAGCGATTTGCTGATTCCTTCCACTTGGCTGAGTTGTTCGACACTGGCTTGCGCCACTTCACGCAGTCCACCGAAGTGCGTCAGCAAACTGCGCCGCCGTTTGTCCCCTACCCCGCTGATTTCCTCCAGACTGGATGCGGTACGCGCCTTGCCGCGCTTGGCGCGATGTCCGGTGATGGCGAAACGGTGCGCCTCATCGCGGATTTGCTGGATCAAATGCAGCGCCGGATCATCGCTACGCAACTGTTTTGCCGTACCGTCAGGGAAAATCAGTTGTTCCAGCCCGGCCTTGCGTTCCTCGCCCTTGGCCACGCCAACCAAGGCCAGGTCATTCAGCCCCAATTCATGCATCACATTCATTGCGATATGCAATTGCCCCAGCCCGCCGTCGATCAGGATCAAATCGGGGCGTATCAAATCTTGTTTGGCACCCTCCTCATTCGGCCCGTCCCTTCGACTGGACTCAGGACAGGCTTCGGCAAGCTTCTGGTAACGGCGTGTCAACGCCTGGTGCATCGCCGCATAGTCGTCTCCGGGTGTGATGCCGGTGATGTTGTAGCGGCGGTACTGGCTGGTGCGCATATCGAGGTTCTCATACACCACGCACGAAGCCTGTGCCGCTTCGCCCATCGTATGGCTGATATCAAAACATTCGATACGCTGCAAATCCGGCATGTCCAGCAATTCGCGCAGCTTGTCCAAACGCAGTTTTTGTCCGCCCTGCTGCATTTTCCGCTGCTGCAGCGCCAGTTGCGCATTGCGCTGTCCCATTTCCAGCCATTGCCTGCGCTCGCCGCTTGCCGCCGTGCTGATCTTTACTGTGTGGCCGGCCTGTTCGCTCAGCAACTGTGCCAGCGTTTCATCGCTGCATTCTTCGCCCAGCACCAGCAACGGCGGCACGCTGCGATTCAAATAATGCTGAGCGATAAAAGCCTGCACGATCTCATCCGCCGGCAGGTCTTCGGCATGCTCCGGGAAAAAGCTCTTGTCGCCCAGATGCCGCCCGCCGCGCACCATCGCCAGATTCACGCAGACCAGCCCATCCTGCTGCGCCAGCGCGATGATGTCGGCATCCGTTGCGCCGCCGGTGGATTCGACGAATTGCTTTTGCTGCACGGTGTGCAACGCGCGCAACTGGTCGCGCAACGCGGCAGCCTGCTCATAATGCAGCCCATCCGCCGCGTGTTCCATCGCGCTGCGCAAAACCTGCTCGACCTCCTGATGCTTACCTTGCAGCAGCAACACCGCGTTACGGATGTCGGCCTGGTAATCTTCCGGAGAAATCAGTTTCACGCATGGCGCGGTGCAGCGGTGGATCTGATGCAACAAGCAAGGGCGGGTGCGATTGCTGAACACACTGTCTTCGCAGGTGCGGATGCGGAAGATCTTCTGCAGCAGCTGCATGCTTTCCTTGGCCGCATACGAATTGGGATAGGGGCCGAAGTATTGATGCTGGCGGTTGGGTGTGCCGCGGTAGTAGGTCAGGCGCGGGAATTTATCTCCGGTCAGCACAATATACGGATATGACTTATCGTCCCTAAACAATATGTTGTAGCGCGGTCTTAATGACTTTATCAGGTTGTTTTCGAGCAATAACGCTTCGGTCTCCGAACGCGTGACGGTAGTTTCGATGCGCGCGACATGCGAAACCATCAGGCGGATGCGCGGCGAGACATTGGTTTTCTGGAAGTAGGAAGCAACGCGTTTCCTGAGTTGATTCGCCTTGCCGACATACAGCACCTCGCCCTTGCCGTCGAAAAAACGATACACGCCCGGCAGCAACGGCAGGCTGTCGAGTATGGGTTTTGGGTCAAATTTCCCGTTACTCAAAATGTCAGTGCTCAAGGAAGCCTCTATAAATCAGTCATTCCCGCGCAGGCAGGAATCCAGCAAGAACAAAAATTCCGCAAAGCGGACAAAACCACGTTTTTGTCCCACTTTGCGGGAGATGCTTTAATCGCTGGATTCACTCCTGCGCGGGAATGACGCAGTTTTGCGTTAATGCACTATTTGGGTTCATGCGTCATTGTTTCATGCGGCGGCATTCTCTTCAAATTCCAGCACAAAACTTCCCTCGCTGTTTTGCCCCAGCACCTTCACCAGATACGGCATCACCTCCTGCAACACGCCATGCAACAGCCACGGCGGATTAAGGATGAACATACCGCTGCCGTACATGCCGAAACCGTCCGAGCTGGGGGCTTGCACGCTGAGCGCGACATGCAGCCAGCTTTTCACCGGCAGACGCTTGAGTTGCTCCGGCAACTGCCGCGCTTCCGCTC
The DNA here is from genome assembly GCA_001801175.1 of Gallionellales bacterium RIFCSPLOWO2_02_FULL_57_47. Lineage (GTDB taxonomy): Bacteria > Pseudomonadota > Gammaproteobacteria > Burkholderiales > Gallionellaceae > Gallionella. The sequence goes on from MGWZ01000109.1 coordinate 16,849, forward strand.
GCTGCAACTGCGGATACCACACCGCGTACACCCCGCTGGCAAAGCGCTTCAGCCCTTCGCGCAACGCCGCAACCACACGCTGATAATCCTGCTTCTCTTCATAAGGCGGATCGATCAGCACCAGCGCACGGCGCGGCGGCGGCGGCAACAAGGCTTTCAGTGCGCCAAAGCCATCGGCAGTCTGCATCAGCACCTGCGTACCGTGGCCGGCAAAATTCTCCTGCAAGATTTCGCTGTCGGTCGGATGCAACTCAAACAGCCGCATCCGGTCCTGCTCGCGCAACAACTTCAGCGCAATCAACGGCGAACCGGGATACAGCTTCATCTGGCCGTCTGGATTGATGCGCTTCACCAGTGCCACATAATCCGCCAACGGTTTGGGCAAATCATCGCGATCCCACAAGCGTGCGATGCCGCTCTGATACTCCGCATTCTGCGCGGCATAGCCGCTATCCAAGGCGTAGCAACCCGCACCGGCATGGGTATCGACGAACCAGAACGGCTTGTCCTTCTGCTCCAGATAGCGCAACAACTGCACCTCGATAAAGTGTTTCAGCACATCGGCATGATTGCCGGCATGAAAGGCGTGGCGGTAACTCAGCATGGGTTTGAATCAGGAATAGCTCGGGACGCGATTGTGCCATGCCCGCGCTGCATGACAAAGTACATAGACTGTTTGTGGAAAGCTTTTGCAGGGTGCCGTCAGCATGCCCTGATGTTTCGCTGCTTGACGCCAAATATTCCGCCTTATGCGAACTCAGGTTTGCTTCAAATTCTGACTTCGATGATCTCCGTCACCGGCAGCGCCGCGATATCGCACAGCTTCTCATTGCGCGGCGTGTTGAGGTTCGCCAGTTCGGAGATGCGGGAATAGGACGCACCGACAAGCACTTCACGCCCTTCGGCATCCTGGCGGCGGATGCCGAACTGCACGCGTTGACGCTCTTCTGAGGTCAACTTGCCGAGCAGGTTCTTGGTGGCCCAGATGGCGCCGCCGCGCGCGAAGTCGGACAAGCGCGCGGCGTGGTTGATGGTGTCACCCAGCACAGTGAATTCCACCTTGGTTTCGATGTGAAAGATGCCCAGCCACTCCTGCCCTTCGTTGAGGCCGGTATTGAGATACAACTCGTTCAGCCAGCTCTTGCGCAACTGCCAATCCTTGCTGATCCTGCGCATCATGGCCTTCATCTCCTGCGCGCACAGCAGCGCGTTGAAAATGTAATTGCAGTCGGGCTGCGGGAAAAAGTAGTACACCATGCCGTCGCCCACATGCTTGCCGTGGGTGCCATAATATTTGCGGAAGATGGGCTCCATCGTGGACCATATCTGGTTGATGAGTTCGAAGTATTCCTCCGGCGGCAGTTCGGTGCAGATGCGCACCGAGTTCTGCAAGTCCGCAACCAGCACGGCGACTTCCGTCAACACAGGCAGATGTTTTTTCAGCAGGTTGCGGATCACCTCGTCGCGCCGTTCCAGCAACCCCAGCAAGCTATCGTTTTCGGCGTGACCGGGCTGGTAAATGAACAGGATACCTTCGCGGTAATAGGAGGCATAGACATTGTAGCGGGCGATCTCCCCGTTTTCCAGACCCAGGGTAAGGGGCAGTTGCATCAGCGTACCGCCGGGACGCGCTTCGGCCAGAGATTCTCCCGCTTTTATCTCCGGAACGTCAGTCTGTCCGGTGAGTACGTCCATCAAATCGTTGCGCGTAAGGCGTCGCTTGCCCAGCAGCAGATAGAATTGCAGCAACTCCTCGCGATTGGCGCCACTCCTGCCCAGTCGCCCCTTGAGCAGGTAGGCCAGCGCGTTGCGTTCCTTGATGTCTGCGGGCAAGCGATCAAATTCGCCCAGCAGTTCGGTGCGCGCTGCTTCGTTGTACCAGGTGATCTCGAAATTGTAGTTGACCATATAGGCGGGGAACGGGATATGGTCAATACTGAGCCGCAGCAGATTAGACTGGGCTGGCACAGCAGGTTGGTACGCATCTTTTTCCTTTTCCGCGGCAACGGACTGCATTGCAGGCTCGAGCAGAGGTGCGTGAGCGGTCTTGAATGATTGCTCTGGCGCCTCCGGCATCTGGAAACCATCCAGCTCCAGTTGCCGGGCAATTTCTGCCATCGCATAGCCATCCTTTTTCAATTGGCGAATGCGTTCCAGGCGCGTCAGCACTTCTTTGGGGAAATAGCCGATCTGGCGAGCCTGGGTCGAAGCTCCCGGTTCCGGATTCTTCACCAGCGGGCGCGGCAACAACCCCAGCGAGATGTAGTTATTGAGCGTGGCACGGGAAATATTTGCGGCCTGCATTACCTCAAAACTGGTCAACATAATTTAGACAGTCTGGCTGTATAACTTAGACAGTTGCATATTTAAACCTTTGGACAGTTCATGTCAAGAAGATTTTGACATGAAGACAATACGCTATCTGATTGCTGTAAAGTATAATTATACTTTGTTTGTTATTATATAGACAGTCTGTTTAACTGTACAAATTGAAAAATATCAGGTCGTGCTCAGTAATCAACCGTAACGCCATGGAGAGGTTTAAGGTGTTGGGATAAAAAATGCCGCACCTGAAGCGACAGCCTGCACTCCCCTATCGTGTGCCAGCGTCAACACCAGCCTCCCACAGCGGCACACCCGTCATATCCAGATAAGTGAGGTAAGCCCGCAGGTCGAATTCCAACTGGTGATAATCGGGTTCCATATGCAGGCACAGCTGATAGAAGGCTTTATTGTGCTCGCGTTCCCTGATGTGGGACAGTTCGTGAACCACGATCATGCGCAAA
>MGWZ01000110.1:0-39695 GCA_001801175.1 Gallionellales bacterium RIFCSPLOWO2_02_FULL_57_47
GGTAAGGGTGATTTGGTCTTTGGTTAAACAGGGTAGAAAATACGAAATCCGGGAAGAAAATTCAAAATATGGCTTGAAAATTTAAGCGGGATGTTCAGCATCACAATAGTTCTGCTAAGTGATATAAACACCATAAGATGTCGGAGTCGAATTCTCTCGATAATATCGAACCCGGCACACTGGACTGTCATATGATGAAAGTGGATTTAAAGAAAATAGTCGAAGGCATAGAATTTCAGGGTGATGAATCACAGTCGTACCTGAAAATATCTTCCGGTGAGGTTGTTCTGTTTGCAGACGAAGCGATTGCCGCTGCCAAAAGTGATGAAGACTTGTCGGTGCATGCGGAATGGTACAGAGAGGCCATCGTGCAGGCCAGAGAGTTCATCAATAATGAAGATGATTACATCCCTCTGCCGTCCAAATATGAATTTCACGAATACAGCGTAATGGAGGAATTTATACTTTCATTGCCAATAGAAGAGCAAAGAGATGAGCTGCTGTCCTTGATAAAGGGCAAAGGCGCTTTTGCCAGATTCAAGCATGGGCTGGAGCGCTTCCTGTTGCAGGAAAAATGGTACCAATATAGAGATCAGGCACTAGCCGCGTTGGCTAAAGGCTGGTGCCGGGATAATGGCATCGAGTTCCAATAAGTTATTGGGGTCTACGAGTTCATTGGGGCAGGTTCGCATTGTATTTCGTAACTAAACGGGTCAGCTTCGAAAAACTTTTCGAGTGGTCTTAATCTGAATAGGACAAACGACATGATGAAATATAAATCGAAGCTGAAAATCATCTAGCCGACACCCCACCGCCGGTGGCGGTGGGGTTAAAGTGAGTTGGCGAACTTGCTTTAACCAACAGGAGGCCGAAATGAAGTATAGCGGAATTGATTTGCACTCGAACAACAGCGTGGTGACGGTGACGGATGAAACAGACAGGGTAGTGGCGGAAAAGCGATTGCCCCTTTAAATTGCTGCTGGCGCAGGTGTTTGGTTAGCGGCAATATTTACCGCTTGCCACCTGATATATTTCGTGTTAATTTGAATTAGCGACAGAATTATGTCGATAACGCAAATTAACGGTGAATAAAATGCTGCATAGCTACGCATTTTCCAACTTTCAGTCCTTTCGGGAGCGCGTCGAGGTCGATCTGAGCATCAGCCGCAAGGTCACGATGACAGAGTGGATGACCGAGGCCGCGACGGGCGAGCGCGTTTCCAAGTTGATGGCGGTGATCGGCCCCAACGGCAGCGGCAAGACTGCACTGTTGAAGCCGATGGTGTTTATCAGTTGGTTCATCGCCAATTCTTTCCAGAATCCGCCCGATGCAGGCATTCCGGTTACACCCCACGCGGCTGCGGTTAATGAGCCGACCGAGTTGGAGTGCATGCTGGATTTCGACGGCAAGCTGTGGCGTTATGTGTTGCGCTGCACGCCCGAGCGGGTGCTGCATGAAGCGCTTTACCAGAAGCGCGAGCGCTTTGGTTATGTGTTCTTGCGGGACTGGGATGCTGCGGCCAATTCTTATGTAGTGAAGCAACAGGATTTCGGCTTGGCGCCGCCGGAGGCGCGCAAGGTGCGCCCGAATGTTTCGCTGATCGCATGGGCGGCGCAATTTGGTGTGCCGTTGGCCATGCGTATGACGGCGCCCTATGTGAACAGCAACGTGAATGTGTTGGGTCGTGTGCAAATCGGCAATCAGGATGTGCAGAATGCGGCGCAACATTTTTCTGCTCACCCCGAGCAACGCAAGCGCATGGAACAGTTGTTATCGGCATGGGACCTGGGTTTGTCCGGAGTGGAGCTGGTTGAACTTTCAGTGAGCAATCCGCAGGTGCCTGATCAGAAAATATGGGTGCCGTTTGGCAGGCACAAGAACAAGACCGCTGAATTCAAGTTACCCTTTGCGCTTGAATCAAGCGGTACGCAAGGCGCGTTCGTGTTGCTATCGCGTTTGCTGCAAACGCTTGAAATTGGCGGCTTGGCGGTCATCGATGAATTTGAGAACGACCTACATCCGCACATGCTGGAGCCGATTCTCGACCTCTTTGCCAATCCGTCAACCAACCCGCATCAGGCGCAGCTTTTATTTACATGCCACGCCATCGAGGTGCTGAACCTGGTGCACAAGTCGCAGGTGATGCTGGTGCAGAAAAACGAGGATTGCGAGAGTACTGCCAGCAGGATGGATGCAGTGGAAGGTATCCGCAACGACGATAATTATTACGCCAAATACATGGCGGGCGCATACGGCGCCGTGCCCATTTTCTGATCGCCAGGATTATGGCGATCTGGAAAGCGCAGCGAACGATGTTGATTGTGGGTGAGGGACGCCATGAAGAAGCGTTCCTGAATCATCTCAAACAACTTTATGTGCCGCGTGGTTGCGGGCTTTCCGTGACGATCAAGAATGCGCGCGGCAAGGGGGCGCTGCATGTCATCAAATGGACAGCCGGGCAGATTGCCAATGCCGATTACGATACGGTTGCCTCCTTGCTGGATACGGACACAGGTTGGGATGCCAAGACGGAGAAGCTCGCGAGAATCAAGAAAATTCAAGTGCTCAAGTCTGAGCCATGCTTTGAAGCGATGTTGTTGCGACTGATCGGAAAACCGGCAATTGGTGACGCTCATGCCCTCAAGAAACAATTCGCACCGTTTGTTAATAATGATGCAACACAACGCGAACACTATGCGCAGTATTTTGGATCGGAATGTTTGAACGCGGGCAGGGGAAAAGAACCTGCTATTGACGCGCTGCTTAAGCTATTTGGTAATTAATCGATGAACACTATGCGAAATTGAAAGGGTCCGAAATAAAAAGGTCAGTTTCGCATTTCTTTCACCACAAGCTGGCCGTTGTAGCATCCTTGAATGAACCAGTCACAAATCCATTTCACCAACGCCCGCCTCGACGCGTTCACAGCCGCTGATTTCGAGACCATCGCCCGGCTGGATGAGGAGTCCGGCGGCGGGACTGCATGCTAATAATGAGGCGGCCTTTCGTTCGCAGACATACTCCCATTCCCCGCTTCAGCCAGGGATGCGAAGTTTCTTGCGAGCGATTCACAAACCGCTTCAAGCCGGTCCAGCTTTTTTTGCTGCTGATAGACCGTTTTGTTCAGTTCCTCGATCAGGTCTTCCTGGAAGGTGATTTTTGCTTCGATATTTACTAAACGTTCTTCAATCATGAGGTGGCCCTGAAAGTTCGGCGACTGGCCGGGGAAGGTGGCCATTCTAGCGCAGTCGCTGATTTCGAGACCATCGCCCGGCTGGACGAGGTGATCTGGCTTTCGCATTACACACATGGATAAGCCGGCATAAATTATCCTGGAAGTCAGGACACGATTAGCCGGCGACCCGTGCCCGGCGGGGTGCGGGAAGTTTGATAGAATGTAACTTGAGAAGCGTGGGGTCACCTGTTTATGGTAACAAGCGTGGTCCCACCCTCCCGCCAAAGCATTCTTTTACCACCTTCAAGGACGTACACGAAACCCGTTCAAATATGAAATCCTGTGCCGAGGCGTTGTTGTGAACACACACGATATGTCATCCAAGACGCATGTTTGCATCGACGAGCTGGCTGCCCTCCTGGGTATCTCCGAAGCGGAAGTGCTGGAGTACGAAAAGCTCGGCGCAATTCCGCCTTCGGAACCGCATTACCTTCCTGGCGATACACGCCGAATATATCCAAGGCAAGAAGCGCTTGAGATGTGGGCTGACTGGAAGTCATATTGCGAATTTCTCGATGAAGAGGGCGGTACCAACCATGCGAATCACTGAAATTGAAACGCCACAACTCAGCCGGGTCGACGAGAGGCTTCAGGGCCAGCTTCGCAGGCCCCAATGACATCGGCAATGACATCGGGGCGCAGCCCAATCGGGTTTTGTGTTTTCATCCCTGCTGATGTCGGCCACTTGCGATTGCTGTTATGCTTTTTCTCCGTGCTTGCCAAGGAGGCATTTTGATGAACAGACTGTTGTTGACGATGTTGCTGGTGTTGTCGGCTTTGCCGGCGCGCGCTGCCGGGGTGGGCGGGATGTTCGAGGCGGGGCGTTCTCAATTTTCGCTGGTGGCGGGAAACGCCTATGCCTTTGAGAACAGCTATTTTGTCATCGGCGGAAGCGCGAGCTATTACGTGGCGGACGGGTTGGGTGTCGGTTTGTCCCTGGAGAAATGGTCGGGGGGTGGACCCGCTATCACGAAGTACGCGCCTTTTGTGCAATACGTTTTTTATCAGGCGTCTGTGGTGCAGCCGTATGTCGGCGCGTTTTATCGCCACACCACTATCGCGGATCTGCCCGACATTAATTCGGCAGGCGCACGCGCCGGGGTGATGATGGCTATGGGTACGAATGCCTATATGAGTGTTGGTTTTGTTCATGAGTCTTACCTGGATTGTCAGGAGACGATCTACCGTGTGTGTAGCGAAACTTATCCGGACATTGCGCTGATCTTCGGGTTTTGATGCGGCAGGGGTGACGTAGTGACGTAGCCCGGATGCAGCGCAGCGAAATCCGGGGTTTGATGGACGTGGCCAAAGTTCCCCCGGATTCCATTGCATTCCATCCGGGCTAGCGTGCAGGGCAGGGATTATTCGCAGCGCTCGCCCGGCTTCAGTGCAAAGAAGCGGGGAAACTCGGTGGGGTGTCCCGCCAGCACTTTTACGCAATCGCCCTCTTTGTGGTGTCCGTAGCTCATCACTTCGATGCGCTCCGAACTGCCCAGCGGCTGCACGGTGAATCGGTTTGCGCCCTTGGCGATCTGCGGCGGTTCATCGCGGCTGCCGATGGTGTGGCCAATGCCCACTGACATCCCTCTGAAACTGCCGTAGGTGCCGGTGCCGACCCCTACGCCGATGCCGACGCCGGTGCTGCCGTCGCCGGGCCTGCTCGCTTGCGCTTGTTTGCGCTCGATTTCGGTGAATTCGTGTACGTCCACCACGTTCGCCAACCGCACGTAACGCGCATCCTCTTCCAGCCTGGGTGTGCTCTGGCAAGCGGCAAGCAGCGCGAGCAACATCGCTGCAATAATTGTTTTCATCATGACGCCCCCTCTGTATTTCAGATGGACTTTACTGTTTTTGTGGACTGGTTGCCAGCGCCTGAAGTTCCGCAACGGCTGTTCGAGGTGGTGCCGGGTGAGGTCGGGGTTTGGGAGGTGGTGGGTTGATGGGGATTAACCCCTCCCGGCCTCCCCTTGTCATGGGAGGTTGGTGGCGTAGCCCGGATGTAGCGCAGCGAAATCCTGGGTTTGGTGGACGTGGCCAAGGCTCCCCCCTGATTCCATTGCATTTCATCCGGGCCCGCTCAAGTTTTTCCGATTCCCGCGCTTTTGATGCGGGTACGATTGAAATGCGCCGGTGAATTGGTGGTATTATCATGGAGGCTCTAACAATCCGTCAGAGCGGACAGTATGCCAATTAATTGGCTGAATAAACCATAAAAGCGGACTATATGAATATTTGTTGACTTTGTAGCAAAAAGTCCTTTATAGTGGCTACCATGATTGTAAAGGAGGCTATATGTCCACAATAACGGATTTTATGACGAATGATGAAATCATGCGCCTGCTCGGTGAGCGCATCCGCAGCCGGCGGCTGGCCCGCAACATCCCGGTTGACCAGCTCGCAGAAAAGACCGGTCTCAATCGCAAGACGATCATGGACATGGAGGCAGGCAGAGACGTGCGCCTGTCTTCGCTGGTCAAGCTGTTGCGCGGGCTGAACACGCTCGCTGCCTTGGAGGCCGCTTTCCCCGATGTGTTGCCGGGAGGTGAAAGTATTTCGTCCCGTGGCCAGCCGCGCATCAAGGCATCTTCCGGGAGAAGAAAACATGGCGACGCAGCGGCCGCGCGCTGAACGACCCGAGGTCACCGCCACCGCCAACGTCCATCTGTGGGGACAACTGGCCGGTCAGGTGCTGGAGTTCGCCAATGGCCGGGTCGGGTTCAGCTATGACAAACATTATCTGGTTACCGGCCGGGCGTTGTCTCCCAAACACCTGCCGCTGGAAGCGGGCATCTTCGAGTTTCCCGAGTTGCGCAATTCGCAGATGTTCCTCGGTTTGCCGGGGGTGCTGGCGGATTCATTGCCGGACGCCTTTGGCAACAAGATCATCCAGAGTTATTTCGAGGCCAGGGGGGAGAAAGACAATGCGCTGAGTCCGGTGCAGCGCCTGCTTTATGTCGGCAAGCGCGCGATGGGCGCGCTTGAATATACCCCAGCGCTGCAACGCAAGACCAAAGAAGAGGAGCGCGCGCTGGAGGTGCAGACCCTGGTCGATGCTGCGCGCAAGCTGATAGAGGGCGACGCCAACGATGCCGTTCAGGAGATCATGCGGGTCGGCGGTTCTGCGGGCGGAGCGCGCGCGAAAGCGCTGATCCTGTGGGACCGTGAACGCAAGCGGGTGAGGTCGGGTTTTGCCAACCCGCAGCCGGGGGAGGAAGCGTGGATCATCAAGTTCGATGGCGTGGGTTCCGCCAATGTGCTGGACATGAAGGCCAAGCCGCACAACCGCATCGAGTACACCTATGCCTTGCTCGCAAAACAGCTCGGCATCGAAATGTCCGAGGTTGCTTTTCTGGAAGAACACGGCTTGTTTCACTTCATGACCAGGCGCTTCGACCGCAACGGCACAGAGAAACTCCACATGCACAGCCTGGGCGGCATCACGCACGTCGATTTCAACCGCCCGCAGGCATTCAGCTACGAGGCGTGGTTCAGGCTGATGCTCGAACTGCAGCTCGGGCATCGGGCGCTGGAGCAGGCCTACAAACGAATGGTGTTCAACATTGTCGGGCGCAACCAGGACGACCACGTCAAGAACATCTCGTTCCTGCTCGATTCCATGACCGGCGATTGGCGCCTGGCCCCGGCCTACGACCTTACGTTCGCCGCAGGTTCGGGCTATACCGCACGGCACCAGATGACGTTGGGCGAAAAGACCGGCGAATTCACGCGCGCGCTGCTGCTTGAGACCGGCAATAAATTCAGCATCAAACAGCCGGGGGCGGTGATCGACGAGGTGGTGCAGGCGTTCTCGGGATGGGGGGCATTGGCGGCCGAGTACGGCGTACCGCGCGAGCAGATCACGGAAGTCGAAAAAAAATTGCGCCTTGAACTCAGGGTCTGAGCCGGCGTATGACCTCTTTGCATTGCATCACGCTGCCGGCAGCGACCCGTGTCCGGCGCGGCTTTTTCAACAGGGGAGGTCTAGAGGGATGAACCACGTACACCTGAAGTTGCTGGTTACCCGCGAGATGCCTTACGGCAAATACCAGAGCCGGTTGATCGCCGACCTGCCCGGCCGGTATCTCACAAGTTCGACCGTGCAGGCTTTACGCCTGCCGCGATAGAATCAACCTGCTAAACTTGGCCACCCATGAAGTTCATCAACCCCCGCATAGTCCATGTCCTGAAAAACCCCGTCGCCTTCGCGCTCCAGGTTCTGAAGGCTTTTCAGGCCAACCAGGGTCTGCTGCTTGCAGGCGCCGTGGCCTATTACGCGCTGCTCTCCATCGTGCCGCTGCTGATCCTGATGGTGATCGCGCTGTCGCACGTGATCGACCAGGACGTGCTGCTGGCGACGCTGGACAGGGCGCTGGAATATGTGGTGCCGGGCGAAGGCAAAGCGGTGGTGGTGGAGCTGAGGGCGTTCCTCGATCACCGCGAGGTGATCGGCTTGGTGCTGTTTATCACGCTGCTGTTTTTCAGCTCGCTCGGCTTCAAGGTGCTGGAGAACGCGATCTCGGTGATTTTCCTGCACCGCGTGGCGGTGCGCAGGAGGCACTTTCTCGTTTCCCTGCTGCTGCCCTTCGGCTACATCTTTTTCATCGGCGCGGTGCTGTTCGTGGGCACGTTCATGATCGTTGTTCTGATAGCGATAGGCGGCGAGAATCTCGTTATCCTGGGGCATAGCTGGTCGCTGGGCGGCTTCTCGCGCTGGCTGATCTACGTCGCCGGCGTGACCGGGGAAATCCTGCTCATCTCCGCAATCTACTACTTCATGCCGGTAGGCAGGCTGTCGGCGCAGCACGCGCTGATCGGCGGCGCCACGGCGGGCCTGCTGTGGGAATTGATCCGCCATGCGCTGGGCTGGTATTTCGGCACGCTGTCGCAGTTGAGCGTGGTGTACGGCTCGATCACCACGACCATTATCGTGCTGCTCAGCCTGGAAGTGGCCGCCGCGCTGCTGTTGCTGGGGGCGCAGGTGATTGTGGAATACGAACGCATCGAGATTGGCGGGGCACCGAAGGAACCGGTGCCGATGCGTACCGAAGCCACCTGAATCAGCCGCGCTGGCTATTGAAGGAATAATGCTCGAATTGATTTCAGCTATGCAAACGAACGAAGCAATAACGGCAGACCATTGAGATGAACCACGAACACCTGGAGTTGCTGGTTACCCGCGTCATGCCTTTCGGCAAGTACCAGGGCCGGTTGATCGCCGACCTGCCCGGACAGTATCTCAACTGGTTCGCCCGCAAGGGTTTCCCGCCCGGCGAGATCGGTCAGTTGCTGGCGCTGATGCAGGAGCTGGATCACAACGGTTTGTCATCGCTGCTGGACCCGTTGCGCAAGCGGTGATCGTTGGTCCGAGAAAACTCAGTTCAAGCCACAGTTTGATTGGAACGCGGGCTTCCAGCCCGCAGGCGGACAGGATGTCCGCGCTCCCAGTATCCATTCCTGGACTCACCCAAAAAGTGAATCGCATCAATAGCGATAAAGTTAATTCGGTGAGGTAAACCCCCGGCTTTGCCGGGGGACTCCGTTAGGTTTGACCGTTCCGGTGGTCATTAACGAGTAACGTTAAAACTTGGCTACATTATTCCCTCCCCCTTGCAGGGGGAGGGTTAGGGTGGGGGTAGAAATTCAAGCACGGATGCAGTCAAAAGTTTGTACCCCCATCCCAACCTTCCCCCTGATAGGGGGAAGGAGTGGAAACCAGCCGCCTTGGGCGGCTCATGGTTTTATCAGCGCCTTTGAGGCGCTCACCCAATAAGCCTCCGGCTTTGCCGGAGGTAATTTAACTATCACGTGGGTTTTAACTGAAACAGAAGCGTTCAACTGAGGTTGTTAGGTTGATAGGGGAACGAAAATTCCCCGGAGTCAAAATCATCCCTTGAACTTCGCAAACGCCGCCGCCATCGCGCCATCCGGCGCGGGCTGACGCTCTTCCTGCCGCTTGTGCTGCGTCAGGCGCTTCGCGTCGGTTGCACGATCGCGCGGCGCCTCGCTCTTGCTGCTTCCTTGCGCTGCGCTGTCGGTCAGCCGCATCGTCAGCGCGATGCGCTTGCGCTTCTCGTCCACCTCCAGCACCTTGACCTTCACCACCTGCCCTGCCTTGACGACGGTGTGCGGGTCCTTGACGAAGCTGTTGGACAGCGCCGAGATATGCACCAGCCCGTCCTGGTGTACGCCGATGTCGACGAAGGCGCCGAACGCCGCGACGTTGGTGACCACGCCTTCGAGGATCATGTCCGGCTTGAGGTCTTTCAGTTCCTCGACGCCTTCCCTGAAGGTGGCGGTGGTGAACTCGGGACGCGGGTCGCGCCCCGGTTTTTCCAGTTCGCTGAGGATGTCGCTGATGGTGGGCACGCCGAACTGTTCATCGGCATATTTGCCGGGGTTGAGCGACTTGAGAAGCTGGCTGTCGCCGATCACTTCCCTGATGTTCTTGTTGATATCGGCGAGGATTTTTTTCACCAGCGGGTAGGACTCGGGGTGCACCGCCGAGGCATCGAGCGGATTGTCGCCGCCCATGACGCGCAGGAAGCCGGCGGCCTGCACGAAGGTCTTGTCGCCGAGACGCGGCACTTCCTTCAAGGCAGCGCGCGAGTTGAACATGCCGTGTGTGTCGCGGTAAGTTACGATGCTTTGCGCGACGCTGCCGGACAGACCGGATACCCGCGCCAGCAAAGGTGCGGAGGCGGTGTTGACGTCCACGCCCACCGCATTCACGCAGTCCTCGACCACGGCATCCAGCGAGCGCGCCAGTTGGTACTGTCCGACATCGTGCTGGTACTGCCCGACGCCGATGGATTTCGGGTCGATCTTCACCAGTTCCGCGAGCGGGTCCTGCAGGCGGCGCGCGATGGAAACCGCGCCGCGCAGCGAAACGTCCATATCGGGCAGTTCGCGCGAGGCGAATTCGGAAGCGGAATACACCGATGCGCCCGCTTCCGAGACCACGATAGAGGTGAGCTTGAGTTCCGGGCGCAGCTTGATTAAGTCCTGTGCCAGCTTGTCGGTCTCGCGCGAGGCGGTGCCGTTGCCGATCGAGATCAGCGCGACATTGTGCTTCTCGGCCAGCTTGCCCAGCGTGTGCAGCGAACCGTCCCAATCGTTTCTGGGCTGGTGAGGGTAGATCACGGCGGTGTCCACCACCTTGCCGGTGGCATCCACGACGGCGACCTTCACGCCGGTGCGCAATCCGGGGTCCAGCCCCATCGTGGCGCGCGGCCCGGCCGGGGCGGCGAGCAGCAGGTCTTTCAGGTTGCGCGCGAAAATCTTGATCGCCTCGGTCTCGGAGCGTTCGCGTAGCGCGCCCATCAGTTCGTTTTCCAGGTGCAGGAAACTCTTCACCCGCCAGGTCCAGCGCGCCGTATCCGCCAGCCACTTGTCGGCGGGGCGGCTCTGGTTGGCGATGCCGAAGCGCTGGGCGATGCGCGCCTCGCAGGGGTTGAGCGGCGCATCCCATCTGGGTTTCTCCGCTTCGCTGTCGAGGCGCAGCGAGACGTTCAGCAGCTCCTCGCGGCGTCCGCGGAACAGCGCCAGCGCGCGGTGCGACGGGATCGCGGCGATCGGTTCCTGATAGTCGAAATAATCGGCATATTTCGCGGCGGCTTCCTCCTTGCCTTCGATCACCCTGGCTTCGACCACGCCGTGCGTTTGCAGGTAGTCGCGCAGGTCCTGCAACAGTGCAGCGTCTTCGGCGAAGCGCTCCATCAGGATGAAGCGCGCGCCATCCAGCGCCGCCTTGGTGTCGGGCACGCCGGGGTTGTCCCCCTGCTCGGAGGTGAAGGCAGGCTTCAGGTATTTGCCCGCTTCTTCCTCGGGGTTGAGCATCGCGTCGGCCAGCAGCGCATCGGCCAGCGGCAACAGTCCGGCTTCCAGCGCGATCTGCGCCTTGGTGCGGCGTTTCGGTTTGTACGGCAGGTACAGGTCTTCCAGCCGGGTCTTGTCTCCGGCATGGCTGATCGCGTCCAGCAGCTCCGGCGTCATCTTGTTCTGCTCGTTGATCGAGGCGATGATCGCCGTGCGCCGCTCCTCCAGTTCGCGCAGGTAGCGCAGGCGCTCTTCCAGCAGCCGCAGTTGCACATCGTCCAGCCCGCCGGTCGCCTCCTTGCGGTAGCGGGCGATGAACGGGACGGTCGCGCCCTCGTCAAGCAGCGCGACGGCAGCGGCGACCTGGGCGGGTTTGGCGGATATTTCGAGAGCGAGGCGTTGTTCGATGGATGGCAGCATGGGAGTCTGAGTGATTGGAGATGGCTGGGCAGTCGGCGGCTTAGGCTGCGCGAGAAAACGACGTGGATTCTATCTGATAGATGATACGACTGGCGAGGCGCAATTTTGGATTATGCTTCGTAGCGCGCAACAATCAAAGGGGCAGCATCAATATGTTCCATTTGCTGGCAACGCAGGAGTTGCTTGCTGCCTTGATTGCCCGGGCAATGCAATGCCGTTAAACTGCAATCCACCCGTTTTTGCACGAGGCCAGCCATGAAGCGTATTGCCGCATTCGTTGTTCTTCTCGGCCTGCTCGGCGGCTGCGCCACGCGCGAACCGCCGAACCCGGCGTATTACCAGATCGAGCCGGGCAATCTGCCTCCGGCGGATATCACCCTCAACATTCCCGGCCTCGGCCCGTGCACCGACAATCCGGATCGCAGCCTGCATCTGAATTCCGGCCAGCCGATCAACGTGCTGACACATGGCTGCTTCGGCTCCTCCGGACAGTTCCGCGGCCTGGCGCAGGTGCTGGCTTTCCACGGGCAACAGACCGCGTGTTTTACCTACGACGACCGCGCTGCGCTCACGAAGAGCGCCACCGAATTGCGCAATGCTGTCAACAAACTCTCGGAGCAGACTCTCGCTCCGCAGATTACAGTGATCGGGCACAGCCAGGGCGCGCTGATTGCACGCAGGTCGCTCACGGATTTACCCGTAATACCGCCCAGGCGCCAGACCGGCCTGCGCCTGGTGACGATCTCCGGCCCGTTTGACGGCATCGCCTCAGCGGAAACCTGTGGCAAGAATTGGCTGAGCTGGCTTTCTTTCGGCTTATTGCCCGTAAGCTGTTATGTGGTGACCGGCGCGAAGTGGATGGATATCACATACTCATCGCGTTTCATCCGCGAGCCGGGGGTGCTGGTTCCGCATGTCGGCAACTACCTGAAGATCGACACCGACGAGCGCAACACTTGCCGGCGCGAAGAAGGCGGGCGCTGCCTGGAAGACGATGATGTCTTCTCGCTGGCCGAGCAGCACAATCCGCTGGTGGAGAACGATGCGCGCGCTAGGCGGGTGGAGGTGCGTGCCGGCCATGTCGAGATTGTCGGCGACAAGCGCGTGGCGCCGACCAAGCTGATCGCGGTCCTGCAGGAGCAGGGTGTGCTCCTCCCGACCGCGCCGGAGCGTCTATCGGCTTTCAGCCGGCTGCTCGCACGGGTTTATCAGGATGATGCGTTGCTGAATCCGGATGCTCTGAAGATCCGAGTGCCGCAGTAATTCGCCCAGGTGAGCGAGCGTAGCCCGGATGAAATGCAGTGTAATCTGGGGCAACCTTGGGTGCGCACACCATCACCCCGGATTTCGGCCTTCGGCCTGCATCCGGGCTACGACACTTAATATCTTTTCGAAAGACGCATTTCACCGCCATCCTGTTCGACGCGGAATCGTTTCAAGACGTTCATGCCGAGCAGAGGTTGGCTGAGGTTCGGCGCGATCACCACTTCCACATTCCTGAGCGTAAAGGATCCAAACCTGAGTTCCTGGATAATCGACGTGCAAGCAGTGGATGTGCCATTTACGGTCAGCGTTGTCGCCCTCTTCTGGCAATGAATCCCTGCGGAATTCGCTACAGCTTGCGGCAGCGTGACGTATGTAGCGCCTGTGTCAATAACGAAGTTCAGGTATTGGTTGTTAACCGCCCCATCCACAAAATAACCCCCGTGGCGGCCCTGTGCGATGACAAGCGTGCCACCAGAGGAATCATCCATTTTTGACCCGGATTCTGATGTCCAGGACGAGACTGATTGAGCCTCCTTCGCACAAGGAGTCTGCTGATAGAGCATGCCGCCATCAGGACTCTTGCATTTATAGACCGCATCAGCCCATGCTGGCGGGCCTGGCAGGATTGCTGCCGCAAACAATATCGCAAGCGTGTTACGCATGTGCACCCCACTTGGGCAAGCACTATTCAAATTCCAACCCCGTTACTTATTGATAATACCTTGAATGCCTTATCCGGTGTCTGCAGCGAGTCCGGATGAAATGCAATGTAATCCGGGGCAACATCGGGCGCCACATCATCACCCCGGATTACGGCCTTCGTCCTGCATCCGGGCTGCGACACTGTCGGGGCGGATAACCGGTTGGCTGAAATTCCTGTAACGAGATCTAGGCGTTCAATCCGACAATTTCATACAGCTTGTATTTGCCGCTTTTACCTTTCATGGTCGTATCGGCGAATTCTCTGCCAACACGGGCCTGTTGCCGAATTTCATCGTAAGCATGCTCGGAAACGAGCAATTGTGTCCCGTATTCCTTGTTGGCCTGCTCAATGCGACTGGCGAGATTGACCGCATCCCCTATCGCAGTCATCCTCCGCGCATCTTTGGCGCCTATGCTTCCGAGGACGACCTCTCCGTAATGCACCCCGATGCCGATTTGAAAACTCATCGCGTAAATGTTTTCCAGATATGCCCTGAGTTGTTGAGCATACCCAGCCCGGCCCTTACGGCCTTGAGCGTGGCCTCCTGCGGATCGTCGACGCCAAATAACGCCATCAGGCCATCGCCCATGTAATTGTCGATATACCCGCCGTTCCGGTTAATCACCTTGCCCATTTGATCGAAGTAGCGGTTCAGCACATGGATGACATCGTAAGGAGGCAGGGACTCGGAAAACGCGGTGAATTTGCGGATATCGGCAAACAGGATGGCAATCTTTTTCTCTTCGCCCGCGGTGATGGGGGTCTTGTCCGGCGTCAACTGGCTGGTGAGTTCCACGTCTGCTTCATCGAGCACCAGGCGGCGCAGAGCCACGTGACCCGTGATCAAAGTCTGGCAGGCAAGACGAATCTGCGGACTGAAGTGGAGTCGGTCGGCGAGTCCCTGCTCGCGGCTGTTGCGCTCGCAGCAGTTCTCCAGCCCATCCAGGATGATGACGCGACAGGTTGAGCAGCGTGCATTTCCGCCGCATACGTGAGTATGGGGAATCCCGAGCCGCAAGGATGTCTCGAGGATAGTTTCGCCTTCCTCGGATTCGACGCTCCTGTTATCCGGCAAGTAAGTGATGGTAGGCAAGGAAATAATGACTCCGCTCGTTTCGGTGCAGTCTAACGAATCAAAAGGCCAGCTTCAATATTTCTTCATTCCCGGATGGCTTTCACCGGTGGGCGCCCCGCTTGTGCGCTTCGATGCGCTTCAGAAATACGCCCATCACTTGCAGGTGGACGCATCAGTCCAATGGTGCCAGTGGTGCCGGTAAATTGTCGTATGCGCGGTCTACGCCCGGAATCATCCCGATAACGCTTTCGAGATAGCTGCCAACACGGTCCGGCGGAGACCCTGGTGCCGTTAACTGCCGCTGGCCAGCGTCAGTTTTCAGGGAAAAACGGGAAGTGCTCAAGAGCATTTGCCGCGTATCAACGCAGCGGCCTTGAAGTTGGTCTGCCACGACAAAACATGCGTCCGATATCAACCATCGGCATATTTGGCAAGCCGGCGGTTTTCTCGCAGTAATTCATGATGGACAATTGCCTGGGTGACGGTGCTTCTCAGCGTATATTCGTGCCATGGCTTGCTGATGTAACCGTATATCTCCGAACTGTTGATCGCTTTTACCAACACATCTTTGTCGGCGCGCCCGGATAGCAGAATGCGCGCAGCGTCTGGCTGTATCTTGCGGAATGCTTCGAGGAAACTCAAACCATCCATTTCCGGTATCAGGTAATCGGATATCACCACGTCATAAGTTGCCTGCCTGGCGCGCTCCAGCGCTTGCAGCGGGGAGGTGGTGGTAACGACGTTGAAATGGAAGTCGCGATGCAGCGCGGGTAAATTTGTGTCGGCCTGATGCAGCGCCATCTGCAGGCTGGCGTAGCCACCGCGCAGGGTCAGGTCGCGCGCTATCGCACTCAATATGTTCGGTTCGTCATCGACCACCAGCACCTGGTAGAGTTTGCTCGGGTCGTGGGCTCTCTTCCAATGTTGCTGTTGTCGGTAGGCTTCCGCCTGACGGCGGTTTTCCAGTACCTGCTCGCGGTGCGCCAACGCTTCTGCCAGCGCGGCCGCCAACTCGACCTTATCCCACGGCTTGCCTATGAAACGATAGATGTGTGTCTCGTTGACGGTGCCGATCATTGCGCCGAAATCAGCTTCCCCGCTGAGCATCAGGGATATCGCGTCCGGTTGCAACTTGCCGAATTGTCCAAGAAATTCAACGCCATTCATCTCCGGCATCTTGTAATCGACGATCGCCAGATCGAAGCGGGATTCCCGGCAGCGCTGCAAGGCTGCATGCGGATCGCTGAACGCCTCGATGGCATAATCGCTTTGCAATTCGCGCCGCAATGCGTTTAGTATATTTTGATCGTCGTCTATCAGCAGTATTTGATGCATGGCTTTCCCTTCAGTGTTTTTCTTTCAGCAAATGCAGGTTGGCGAGAAAACGGTTCTCCAGCTCCATCTCGCGGTGTGACAAAGCGCGATCGATCGCGGCGCGCAACTCGTAGTCGTGCCACGGCTTGCCGATGAAGTGGCTTACTCCCGCTGTATTTACGGCGGCAATCAACACCTCCACATCGGCTGCGCCGCTGATCAGCATGCGCACCGCATCGGGCTGCACTCCCTTGATGCGCCGAAAAAATTCGATGCCATTCATCTCCGGCATGGCGTAGTCGCCGATCACCACGTCAAACTGCCGTTCGTGCGCCGCTTGCAGGGCGGCATCGGCATGTTCGAACGTATCCACCTCCAGCCGGTATAGGCCGAAAGCTCCCCGAGTGGTATAAGATTCACCCAACTCGCGCTCCAGCGCACGGAGTACATGCGAGTCATCGTCCACGATCATGAGATGGTAAATTTCCTTGCGCTTGAACTGGTGGCGCAGGCCGAAGCGCTGGAGATATTGATTGGCCAATTGCCGGTTCTCGTAACGCGTATCGTATTGCCTGATCGCTTCCCATAGCGCGCTTTTCAAATAGTACTCATTCCACGGCTTGGCGATGAAGAAATTGATATGCGCCTCATTGATCGCTTGTATCAGCTCCTGCATGTCGGTATGGCCGCTCAATATGATGGTCACCGCATCCGGATGGATATTGCCGAACGCCTTGAGGAAATCGATGCCGTTCATTTCCGGCATACGGATATCGGAGATCGCCACGTCAAAATAACCGTCATGCTCCTGTGCCCGCGACAGCGCGGCGAACGGAGAGGTAAACGTTTCGATTTCCAGCCCCGCATGCCCGATGTAAGGCATGCTCAGCAATTCGCGCCGCAGCGCGGCCAGAATGAAATCGTCGTCGTCCAGCAACAGGATGCGGTAGGTATCCACGATGCCCTTTCAGATCGAGTGCGTAGAGATATTCAGTTGCTCGCCTGTTGTCTTCTCGAATTCGCGAATCTCACGGATACGTTCCGCGTTCAGCGTCGTATCCTTCAGCAACAACAGCATACCATTGCCGGCCACCACGTCGTGCGTAAGCAGCATTCCCTCGTGCAATTGGGCGCTGGTCACCATGAACTCTGGCGCGACAGGCGCATAGCTGCCGTCGTGAGACATCAACTCACGGAATGCGTCCACCACGGTAGGGTCATAGCGCATATTGCTGCCGCTGACGATCATGTTAAGCGCCTGTTTTGGCGATAGTTTGTCCGGGCCGATCAGGCCCTGCTGCAGGGCATCGTAATCGCTCGCCACCAGCAGGATGCGCGCGCCCAGCGGCAGGCTTTCTCCGCGCAGGCCGGATGAATTGCCCACGCCATTGTAGTGATCGCGATGGTGGCGAATCAATTCGGAAGCCTTGAGCAGCGGATCGAGCGCCATCAGCGCGGCAGCGGCACGCAGCGGATGCTTGTCGAACTCGGTGCGTTCGGCATACGGCAACTCCATGTAAGGCTTGTCCAACAGGCGATCCGGCAGGCCGATCTTGCCGATGTTATGCAGCAGGGCTGCGGTCTCGATGTTCCTGGTATCGGTTTCGGACAGATGCATCCGCTGCGCGATGTTGCGGCACAGTTGCGCAACGCGGCGCGAATGGCCGGCTATCGCGCCTTTGCGCAGTTCCGTCAGGTTGGCGAAGACCTGGATCGTGGAGAAATAATCCTTTTGCAGTTGCACATGCGCCTGCTCCAGGGAATTCAGCGCGACGCGCAGCTCTTCGGTGCGCTGGCGTACTTTATCTTCAAGGCTGGCATTCAGCGCCTTCAATTCCTCGTTCTGGCGCAGGGTCAGCGCTTCCAGCCGCTGCTTCTCGGCCAGCAGATATTTGCGCTCCAGCGCACCGCGCACCGTCAGTACGATATCGTTATCGTTCCACGGCTTGGCAATATAGCGATAGATTTCGCCGCGATTGATCGCCGCGACGGTCGAGTCGAGATCCGAATATCCGGTCAGCAGGATGCGCACGACGTCCGGCCATCTGGCGCGCGCCCGCTCCAGCACCTCGGCGCCGTTCATTGCCGGCATGCGCATGTCGCAGATCACCAGGTCGACGGTTTGCTGTTCCAGCAGCGCAAGCGCTTCCGCGCCGCTTTCCGCCGTCAGGATGTTGTAGCCCAGCGGACGGAACAGACGCTTCAATGCGGCCAGAATATTGGCCTCGTCGTCGACAAACAGCAGCGTTGCCGGATTGCCCGCGGGTGATGCCGCTTCCTTGCTCATGCTTCCTCCCTGATGTCGGGTTGCTGCACCGGCAACCATACCCGAAACGTCGATCCTTTGCCCACTTCGCTGTGCACTTCGATCTTGCCGTGATGCCTTTCCACAATGCTGTAGGACACCGAGAGCCCCAGTCCGGTACCTTTGCCCACCGGTTTGGTGGTGAAGAACGGATCGAACAGGTGTGAGATGTCTTCCGGCGGAATGCCTTTGCCGGTGTCGCTCACCTCGAACCAGACCCGGTCGCCTTCCTGCCCGGAGCGCAGGATGATCTTGCCGCGCACTTCGATGGCCTGCGCGGCATTCACCAGCAGGTTCATGAAGACCTGGTCGAGTTGCGAAGGCAGGCAGTAAATCTCCGGCAACGAGCCATATTCCTTGACGACTTCGCACTTGTATTTCAGCTCGTTCCACACCACGTTCAGCGTGGTATCCAGCCCGCGATGAATGTCCGCCCACATCCACTGGTCTTCGCTGTCGGCGTGGGAAAAGTTTTTCAGGTCGAGGACGATTTTCTTCACCCGTTCCAGGCCCTGATGCGATTCGGCGATCAGCGCCTTGATATCCTCGCGGAGGTAGCCAAGGTTTATTTCTTCCTTGAGGTGGCGCAGTATTTCGAACTGCGGATTATCCTTGTCCAGCAGCATTTCGGCGGCTTCGTACTCGTTTAACACGGCAAAAATGTCGGCCAGGTATTTCTCCAGCGTGCCCAGGTTGGAATTCACATAACCGACTGGGTTGTTGATCTCGTGTGCCACCCCCGCGGCCAGCAGGCCGATGGATGCCATCTTTTCCGATTGCAGCAACTGGCTTTGCGCCAGTTTCAGATGTTGGTTCGATTCCACCAGTGACTTATTGGCGTCTTTCAGATGTTGGTATTGCGCCGTCAGTTGCTCCTCGAGTTGTTTGCGTTCGGCGAGGTCGCGAATAATCGCGGTGAAAAACTGGCTCGGGCCGATATGCCATTGCGCCAGCGAGAGCTCCAGCGGGAACTCGCTGCCGTCCTTGCGCAGCCCGGCAAGCTCTACGGTCTTGCCGATCACATGCGATGCTCCGCCAGCTACCACCCGCGCCAGGCCTTCTCTGTGCATTTTACGGAAGCGTTCCGGCATCAATACCGTCAGGGGCAGGCCGGACATTTCGGCGTGGGTGCGGCCGAACAAGCGTTCCGCCGCATGGTTCCAGTCCACGATGTCGTCGGCGTCGGAGATCGTGATAATGGCATCGTTGGCCGACTCCGCAACCGTGCGAAAATGCTGTTCGCTTTCCGCCAGCATGTCTTCCGCCTGCCTGCGTTCGGTGATGTCCGCTGCGACTCCCTCGACGTAACCCTTGTCCTGGACGAGCCGGCCCGAATATTGAAACCACCGGACAACCCCGTCGTTTCGCGTCAGACGTGCTTCAAAGTTATCGAACCTGCCGTGCTGTTGAAGTTCACCTAATAACCTCTCCCGTGTCCCTGGATCGACATAGTGCTCCGAGGTAATATATTTCGCAGTCGCTTCTTCGACGCTATCGAATCCAAACATCCTGGCCATAGCATCGTTTGCCAATATCAGCTTTCCGTCGCTTACCCTCGTCCTGTATAAGCCCACCTGGGTATTCTCATAAATGCTCCGGTATTTTTCTTCGCCCTCTTTGATTGCTTCCTCTGCATTTTTACGCTCGGTGATGTCCAGCCAGGAACCCACAATTTCCCGTGGCTCACCGGCTTGGTCACGGATGATATGCAATTCATCGTGTATCCAGCGGTAAGTCCCATCTTTGTGCCGGAAGCGGTATTCGTGAGCATAATGGCTGCGGTCGGCAGCCTTTATGGCAGCGTGGAAGGTTCCGACAACGCTATCGCGTCCTTCGGGATGGATAGCAGACCACCACCACTCGGCATTACCAATGTATTCGGCATCGTCGTAGCCCCAAATATTCTTCAGATTAGGGCTGACGTAAGTCGGCACAAAGTGCTCGCCGTCGACACGGCAGGCATAATGCACAGCAGGCGTACTTGCGAGAATATGCTGTAGTCGATCAGACAAATTCTTTAGCTCTTGCTCCGCCTGCCTGCGCTCGGTGATGTCCGTCACGCCGGCGAGAGCGCCTGCATAGTTTCCGGCCTCGTCCAGGATGGGGGAGGTTGCCATTGTGGTGTAAATGCGGCTGCCGTCCTTGCGCAGCAGCTCGAAGTCGTGCTGCTCACGGATTCCCTGTTTGCGGCGCTCCAGATTCTGCGTGGCTATTTCCTTGCCGCGCTCGTCCATGAAAGAAAAGAGATGCCTTCCCTGCATTTCCTCGACGCTATAGCCCAGCATCTGCGCCATGCGCTGATTGACAAAGGAGGTGCAGGCTTTTTTGTCGATCATCCAGATGCCTTCCTGCAGGCCTTCGATAAGCAGGCGATATTTTGCCTCGCTCTCGCGTTGTTGCCTGATTGAAATCAGGCTGCTCAGCGAGTCTGTAATGCGCCGGGCAACAGCGGAAAAAAGATGCAAATCCTTCTCATCATGTCTCACCTCACTTGCACAATGGTGCAGGCCAAATGCCCATGCCTTCCCGATTTTCGGCCGCAGCGCTATTGCCAATTGGGATTTGACTGAGAAGTGCCTCGCAACGGGCGATGAGGTGGGGTAGCCGGTTTCGAAGCAATACTGGACCGTGCCATTGGCCCTTAAAAATTCGCTGAATACGCCGGATATTGCGCTATCCATCGGTATGTCCACGCCCTGCGCGAATAGTCCCGGCCATTCCGGACGCGTGCGCTCCATGGGAACACCCCAGGATAGCGCATCGGGATCGCAGGGATACAGGAACCAGGCACGATCCGCATTGAAAACCTCAAGCATCAAGTCCAGCACTCCACGCATGACATCATCCATGTTCTCGCTGGCAAGACTGACTTGGGTAATCCGGTCCAGTACATCCAGGAGTCGAAGACGATGCGAAATATCGTACGGGAGCAGTTGGTCTGCATTCATAAACACCTCGGTGGCTACCATTTCAATCTGGTGATTGTCTCGGAATAGTTGATAAATCAACGTACGATCCAATGATCGCTATTGAATCATTGGGGTCAGGATTGATAGGGGGGCGAATTCTAATTGATTTTCGTGCATCAAGAATGGTGCAAGGGCGTGCATCGCGGATTGCCACTCACCGGGAAGCCCCCCGCTTGCGCGCCTCGATGCGCTTCAGGAATACGCCCATCACTTCGCGGTAGAGCGCGTCTTTGAGCACGCTGTCCTCGTTGCCGGCGTCGACATTGGGGTTGTCGTTGATCTCGATGACGTAAAGGCGCTTGCCGATCTGCTTGATGTCCACGCCGTAGAAGCCGTCGCCGATCAGGTTGGCCGCCTTGAGCGCGATCTTCACCACGCGGTCCGGCGCCTCGCCGACGGACAGCGCTTCCGTTTTTCCCTCGACGAAATCGTGCTTCTGGTCGCCATGCCGGATGATCTGCCAGTGGCCGGGAACCATGTGGTATTTCGCGACGAACAGCGGCCGCCGGTCAAGGATGCCGACGCGCCAGTCGAACTCGGTGGGCAGGTATTCCTGGGCGACGATCAGCTCCGATTTGTCGAGCAGGCCGTTCACTTTGGCTGGCAGTTCTTCTGCAGTCTCAATTTTTGCCACGCCCAGCGAGAACGAGCTGTCTGGCTGTTTGAGTACACAGGGAAGCCCGAGGGTCGGGACGATCTGGTTCACGTTGTCGCGGTGCACCAGCAGGGTCTTGGGGGCGGGGAGGCGGTGCCGGGCCAGTATTTCGGCAAGATAAACCTTGTTGTTGCACTTCAGGATGGAATCCGGATCGTCGATCACCACCAACCCCTCGGCGGCCGCGCGCCGCGAGAAACGGTAGGTGTAGTGATTGACGAAGGTGGTGTCGCGGATGAACAGCGCATCGAACTCGGTCAGCCGGCCGTAGTCTGCCTTGGTGATGAATTCCACATGTATGCCCAGCGACTGCGCCGCCTTCTCGAACTTTTGCAACGCACTGGCATTGGAGGCAGGCTCCGGGTTGTCGGGATTATGCAGGATGGCGAGGTTGTAGCGCGGCACGATTTGTTTATGCTTCCGCCGCCTGCGGCCCGTGAAATATTCCGTGGTGGCGCGGACCGCGAATTCCTGTTGCTGGGGCGGGATGTCGCTGGCGGCTGAGTTGTTCGTGGCGGCTCGCCGCGTTGTGGCCGAAGTAGATGTTGAGTTCGAATGCATCCGACTTGATAGCCTTCAGCGATTTCTGGATCAGGTCATCCAGGCCCTCGGTCAGCAGCCGCACCATGTTCTGCGATTGCAGGTCCTCGATGGTGTTTATTCGCGGCAGCGGCTTGTGGCCGCGTGCCTCGGCGAGCAGCGAAACGTAGTAGCCGAGCGTCTGGTAACGGTAGCTCTTGCACAGGTTGAACACCCGGGCAAAGCGGTCGCCGCCATAGGCCGGATCGGTGAGGTAGGCCCGCGCCGGTACGACGGTGACGCCGGGTATATCGAGCGGCCAGTCGCGCGGGTTGTTGACTACGATGAGGTTGCTCATGACGTCTCCCCTGCATGGTTGCATTCGCCTGGTGATTGCAATGATAACAGCTGCAACTTGCGGCAGCGGCTATGTTTGCAATCAGGTAATTTGCCACCGCAATTTGCGGAGAGATAGGCGCGTATTGAATTTATAATGCAGACCCATTTGATCCGGGCGCTTCTGCATGACCATGCACTTAATCGTAACCGTCAGCATTTACATCGGAATCTGCCTGCTTGGCGTGAGCATCGCCGCATCCGTTACCGGGCACTACAGGGCGGCAACGGTTACCTCGTATTTGTACCTGTTTGCATGCACGGTCTTCTATGCGATCCGCGCATACCTGAAGGAATTTTTTCCCTTTACCGACAAGATCGAGTCGTTCGTTATCCTGTCGGTGCTGCTGGTCGTCTGTGCGTTGATCTACCGCAGGCGAATTTCCAACAAGGAATTCATCACGCTGCAGGTGCTTGCGCTGGCGGCGGCATCCGTCATTTTCATCTTTGTGGATGTCGTCCGTTATCCTCCGATGTTCTTGCACACCGTCTGGTATCCGGTGCACGTGCCGGTGTCTTTTGCGGCTTATGCCTTCTGGCTGGTGGCCGGGGTCAATGCCGTTTTTGCCATTCCCGCGTGGTACCGGAATGACCCGGAGTTGCAGGAGCGCTCATCGCTGATGACTTACCTGAACCGTATAGGCTTTGTCTACTTTACGCTGGCGATGCTGTTCGGCGGAATCTGGGGCTATCTTGCCTGGGGCGCTTATTTCCTGTGGGATCCCAAATTGCACTGGGCGGTAATCTTGTGGCTGTTTTATGGCAATTTGATGCACATCGACAGATTGCCGAAGCTGCAGCGCTGGAAAGTTCCGCTGTATGTCGCCGGCATCGCGATGATCCTGGTTGCGTTCATCGGCACCAGTTTCTTTTCCCAATCGATACACCGGTTCTAATGAAGATGTATGACCTGATTCGTATTCTGGGCGACCGCCATGCGGGATTCATCCTGGGAATGGTCGTGGTGCTGAATCTGATTGCGGGCAGCCTGGTGATGAACAGCCATCCAGAGCTGTACCCGAAGTTCTTTCATTTCGACCTGAATTATTTCTTTCAGCCGGCCAGGCTGGAGCATTCCTGGCTCTATGCGCTTCTGGTGACATTCACGCTATTCGGCATCAATCTGCTTGCGTGCATTGCCGATTCGATTATCCGTATGGTGACCAACAAGGCAGCCAGATTGAAGGAAGTTTCGGCGTTGCTGTTCCATGTCGCGCTGGTGATCACGATGGCGGCGCACCTGTACGAGGGTTTTTATGCCAGCACGCAACGGCTGCCTATTACCACTCAGGGTGTGACGTTGCCGGAGTTGGGCAAGGTCCGGGTCGAGTCTTTGAAGAATATCCACTACCCGGACTACTCCCTCAAGGATACGGAAGTGACCCTGTCTTTCAGCAAGCCTGACGGACAGAAGCTCACCAGGGATATCGCCTTCAACGAGCCGGCCATCTTTGATATCGGGCGGCGCCAGGTGGTCATGCTGGGCGGCCAGATGATGCCCTCCGGCGTGGCCATCTCGCGGAGTACGGACAAGCGGGAATTTCTGCTGGAAGAAAACAAACCGCTTCCTTTGGGGAACGGCAGCCTTCATTTGCAGGGATTTTTTGAAACCGAAGAGGGGTTACCTTATGCGCAATTCCTGTGGCAACCTGATAACGGCAATCCGCAACAACGCTTTATGGTGCTGGATGCCGGGGCGCCCCATTCGCAGATCAACATCGACGGTGTGGCCTATCAATTGAACAAGGTCACGGAGGCGCCATTCATTATCGCCATCGTCCGATACAACCCCGCTATCCCGCTGATGCTCGTCAGTCTGATACTGGCGGCAGTCGCGACTGTCTTGCTGATCCGCTGGCTAGCAACCAGGGGTACCGCCTAGTTTCAATGGCCGCTGATGTTTCCTCTTCCACAGGCGGCAGTGGGCTAAGATGGGGGCGTTAAGCAGAACACATTCTTTGAAGCGCATAGAACCCTCATCCCCAGCTCTTCTGATGGAACTACTAGCCATCTGAACAGGCTGTCGAACAACTACAGCCAAGTCATTGGTTATCCCGCTTGCGGGAGTAGGGAGTGATGGTGGCGCGACTCCGCCCGGCGCAGGCGCAGCCCTACTCTTACCAGCGCAGCCTCGAAATCGGCGAAGGTCTCCGCCGCTTGCCCGTCGTCTGCCCATGCCTGCTGCAACTTTGCCAGCGCCTTTCCGGAAGCATGGCGGCCACGCCGCAGGTAGCCGAGTTCCTGCGCCGCGGCCAGCGCCAGCGGCGACAGCGGTGGCGCAGCCTTGCCCCAGATGCCGCGCAGTTCGCGCAGGAAAATCGCGACCGTCGTGTCGCCGATGCCCTTGCCCAGCGCCTTGAGCCGCGCTTCCAGGTCGCGCGGGTCGATTGCTGCCGCATGCAGCGCATCGAGATCGCCGGCGTAGTCGCGCAGCAGTGTAGCGCATACGGCAAGCAGCTTGGTGGCGGTCTTGAAGTCGTAGCGCGTGTAGCCGCCGGCATCGAGGATGGCCACCAGCCCATCCCAGCCGGTATCGAGCATGCGCTGCGGGGCAAGCACGCCGCGTGCGGCAAACTCGCGCCAGGTGCGGGTGGCGAGCGCTTCCGAAATGCGCGTCCCATACAGTATCGCGGCGAGAAACCACTTGAAGCGCTCGACGCTGTCCGCAGCGGGTTCGATGCCGAGCGCTGCCGCATAACGTCCGCGATGGCTGCGCACCAGTACGGCGGGGGCGATATGCGTTTCGGTCATGGGGCGGCCTCATGGATTAGCCGGTCATCGCTGCGCGTCAGCGCGGTGCCGAATTCGGCGCACAGCATTTCCATGCGCGCGCAAATCGCTTCGAATTCCTCGCCGCGCGCCAACGCGACATGCGCCACGCTCAGCGAAACCGGCAGCAGTTCGATGCGTCTCAACTTGTTCTGCGCGAATATCACCTTGAACAGGCAGGAGCGGTCGTTGCGCAGCAACGGATGGACGGCGTAGTCGTCGATGAAATTGCCGGTGTCGTAGAGGATCGGTTTGCCACGATAGATTTCGATGCCCTGGCAGATATGCGCGCTGTGGCCGTAGTAGATGTCGGCGCCGAGTTCGATTACCCGTCTGGCGAAACTGCGGAACAGCGGCGCAGGGCGTTCGACGAAATTGGCGCCCCAGTGGTTGGAGAACACCACGAGGTCAGCGCCCTGAGCACGCGCCTGTGCGATGCCGTTGGCGATTCGCGCCAGCGTTTCTTCGTGCAGCGAGACTTCCAGATAGTTGGTGCCGGGGTGTTCGGCAACGGCGGCGAAGTATGGCTCGTTGTCGGTGAAGGAGAGCAGCGCCACGCGGCAGGGCACTGCGCCAGCCTCTTCGAATAACCTGGCATCGAGCATCGCCGGGGCGGCGGCCTCTGCCGCGTTGGCGCCGGCATGACGGATGCCGGCCGCCCTGAGTATGTGCAGCGTGTCGCGCAGGCCGCGCGCTTCGTAGTCGAGAATGTGATTGTTGGCGAGCGCGCAGGCGTCGATATGCGCGGCCTGCAATACCTGAACGGCCTCGGGGTCGGCGCGGAAATGGAACATTTTTTCGGAGCGTGTCCACGGATGGCGGTGGTTGGTCAAGGCGCATTCCAGGTTGACGATGCGCAGGTCGGCCTGTACGAGGTGCGGCAACACATCACCCCAAACTTCTTCCGGTTGCATGGTTTTGAGCGTCTCGTTGACCAGGCGGCCGAGCATTACATCTCCGGTAAAGGCCAGCGTCAGCATGGTTGTTCCAGCTAGCGTAGGGCGGGTCGCACCCGCCGTGGTTGCACCGCATCTGGCGGGTTACGGCGGGTGTGACCCGCCCTACGTCCACTTAACAAACATTTCATTAAATCTAATCATACAGGGGCGCGTAGAACGCACCCTACGAAATCATTATTGTTGTAATGCAAATTGGCATCACATCGTGCGCCTGAGCAGCTTGCGCAATGCGGCCAGCGGGCGGGTGTTGAGCACGTCGGCTTTTTCCAGCCAGCCGCGCCGCGCCTGTCCCACTCCAAATTTAAGGTTGCTGAAATCGAAGGTGCTGTGCGCATCCGAGTTGATGCTGACCAGCACGCCTTCTTCCTTCGCGCTCTGGCAGTGGCTGTCGAGCAGGTCGAGGCGTTCCGGGTGGGCGTTTAGTTCGAGGAAGCAGCCGCGCTGTTTTGCGTGGCGGATGATGCGCAGCATGTCCACGTCGTAGGGTTCGCGCTTTTCGATCAGGCGGCCGCTGGGATGGGCGAGCAGCGTGAAGTGCGGGTGGTCCATCGCGCGCAGGATGCGTCCGGTCTGTTTGGCGCGCGACAGGTCGAAGCGGCTGTGCACCGCACCCACCACCAGGTCGAGCCGCGCCAGTACAGAATCCGGCAGGTCGAGGCTGCCGTCTTCGAGGATGTCCACCTCGATGCCCTTGAGCAGCGTGATGCCGTCCAGCTGTGCGTTGAGGCGGTCGATCTCGTCGCACTGCTTTGCGAGTTGAATCGGATCGAGGCCGTGTGCGACGGTGAGGCGGCGCGAGTGTTCGGTAATGGCGAGGTACTCCAGACCGAGCGCCCTGGCCGCCAGCGCCATGTCGCGCAGGCTGTCGTGGCCGTCGGTGGCCCTGGTGTGCGCATGCAGGTCGCCCCTGAGGTCGGCCAGTTCCACCAGTTGCGGCAGACGCCCGGCGTGCGCCGTCTCGATTTCTCCTCGATCCTCGCGCAGTTCCGGCGGGATGTAGGGCAGGCCGACGGCGCGGTACACCGATTCCTCGCTGTCCCCGGCGA
The DNA here is from genome assembly GCA_001801175.1 of Gallionellales bacterium RIFCSPLOWO2_02_FULL_57_47. Classification (GTDB taxonomy): domain Bacteria; phylum Pseudomonadota; class Gammaproteobacteria; order Burkholderiales; family Gallionellaceae; genus Gallionella. The sequence goes on from MGWZ01000110.1 coordinate 27,448, forward strand.
TGCGCTTTTCGCCGCGGAACACGCCGTATTCGTTCACCTTCAGGCCGAGCTGCTGCGCGATGCGGCGGATCGCGATGTTATGCGCCTTGGAGCCGGTGAAGTAGTGCAGCGCCGCGCCATAGCTGGCCTGCGCCACCACGCGCAGGTCAACCTGCATGCCGCATTTGAGCAGGATGCTGGCGCGCGTTTCGCCCGCGGAATACACCTCGGCAATCTCATCATAACTGGTGAAGCGCTGCATCACCGGGCTGTCCGGCGCGGCGGTGACCAGAATATCCAGATCCCCCACGGTCTCGCGCATGCGCCGGAAGCTGCCGGCGACCACTACCTGCTGCACGCCGGGAACGGCCTGCAGAAAGGCGCGCAGCGCTTCGGCATATTGCGCTGCCGTGGCGAGCTTGAATCGCCGGCTCTGGCTGGCATGGGCTTGCACGGCCTGCAAAATATTCTGTTCGGTCTTTTCGCCGAAGCCGTGCAGGGCGCGGATGCTCCCGTCCTGCGCGGCGCGATGCAGTTGCTCGACGGTCTGCACGTCGAGGTCGTGGTACAGGGTCTTCACGCGCTTGGGCCCGAGGCCGGGAATTTTCATCAGCTCGGTAATGGCTGGCGGCAGTTCGCGATGCAGGCGATCCAGCAGGCTGCAGTGCCCGGTGGTGATGATTTCGGAAATCTTGCCGGCGAGGTCGGTGCCGATGCCGGGCAGACGGGTCAGGTCATCGCCGCGCTCCACCAGCAGGCGCGCCTCCTGCGGCAGGTCTCCCAAAATGCGCGCGGCATTGCGATAGGCGCGGATGCGGAACGGGTTCGCCCCCTGAATCTCTAGCAGGTCGGCGATCTCTTCGAGAATGGCGGTGATGTCGGCGTTATGGACGGGCATTCAGATACCTCCATAAATTCAGATTCGCGAGCATCCGCTGGGCAGAATGCATTAGATGTGTAGATCCCCAGGGGATCACTTACCCAAACTGTCGTTGCAAAAAGCCTTTAGCTGCGAGCGAAGTGCGGCAGGAAGCGTGGCAATCCAGTATTTTGATATGAAACGAACTTCTGGATTGCCACGTCGCTACGCTCCTCGCAATGACGATTTAATCAGTGCTTCCATAAGTTGGGCAAAGCCCGTCCTGAGTTTATCGAAGGGCGCAGCATGCCAAACCTGTGCCTGCTATTCGTCGCTGAGGTGCGGCTGAAAACCTTCTGCCGGTTGACCGGTTACCGGGTCTACCTGTTCGGAGATGCCGATTTCTGCCTCCGCCTCTTCCAGCGTTTCGCCGCTGGTATCGTTCTGCTCCTGCATGTCCTGCACCGCTTCCAGCAGCGTTGGAAAGGGGCCATACGATTCGTCGGTGAGTTTGTCCTGCCAGTAGAAACCATCCGGACGTTCAATCACTCGCGTCTTGTCATAGTCGGGTGGGGTTTGTGGAATGGGCGTAGGTGTCATCGTTGCCTCCAATCAGATTTGCAAATTGCCGAATTTTACAGTATACGGCGCCGTTTCAATCGCACCACCACCCAATACATCGCCAGCGCGGCGATTGCATGTTTGACGGTGTGTCCGCTGACCGCGCCGGTAAGTGCGGCAATCTGATGATCCATGAAATCGCACAACAAGGCCAGCAGGTAGAGGCCGATGACGGCCAGTATGTCCTTGTCGCCGCTGTAGCGCGGCGGATAAAGCCGGAGCAGCAGCGGGATCAGCAGCATCGGATAGAACTGTATCACGCCGTAGGCGCGCAGGTCGCCGCTGCTGTTTGCTTCGCTCCAGCCCCAGTAGATCACACTGCCCAGGCCGGCGGCGAACAGCAGCGGCAGCAGGCGCAGCCCGGCGGCCAGGCTGACGCGCTCGCTGATGATCGCGGCGAACAGGGACATCAGCGCCAGCGAAATCGCCGCACGGTCCCACACCAGCCGGCTGTTGTCGGGGGCCAGGTGATAGTAGCCCGAGCCGAGGCCGACCAGGATCGCGGCGAAGAAGAACAGGCGGTAGGGCAGGGCTTCGCGCGCATCGATGAAGGCGCGCCGTCCCGCCTCGCCGGGCAGGAAACGCAGCCCCGCCAGTCCCGCCAGCGCAAACAGCACATTTGTGAATGTATCGAAGCAACCGGTTATGCCGAAGCAGGTATGCCGGTCGGCGAATTGATGATATTGCAGCGGCTGCGGGATGGGCGGCAGCAGCCATGCCAGCCCGCCACCGCAGCGGCGAGCAGCCACAGGCCGAGAGCCCTCTTGTCAGGCCGGTGCGGCATCGAGGAGCTTTTGATAGAAGGCGAAATCGCCGGTGGAAAAACAGCAGAAAATCACTTCGCGGATCGAGTTGAGTTCCGGCAGCGATGATCTGACGGTTGCAACCGCGACGCGGGCGGCCAGTTCCACCGGGTAGCCGTAGACACCCGTGCTGATGCACGGGAACGCAATGGAATGTGCGTCATGTTCCGCGGCAACCCGCAGCGAGTTGCGGTAGCAGGAAGCCAGCAGCTCCGGCTCGCCCTGTTTGCCGCCATGCCACACCGGGCCGACGGTGTGGATCACGAACCTGGCCGGCAGTCGGTAGCCCCTGGTGAGCTTCGCTTCGCCGACCTTGCAGCCGCCAAGCAGGCGGCATTCACTCAGTAATTCCGGCCCGGCGGCGCGATGGATCGCCCCGTCCACGCCGCCGCCGCCGAGCAGCGAGGAGTTGGCCGCATTGACGATTGCATCAACCTTCAGCGTGGTGATGTCGCCTTGTATGGCTCGTAGCACGGATGTCATGGACGGCTCCAATCTGTGGTCGGGATGCATTCCTCTTATGCGAGGATTAAACGCCTTATTTAGTCGCATCACAAGCGGCATCCGGCCCACCGATTTCCCTGCAGTCATTGTATAGTAAGCACCTTGGCGCTTTAATTGAGGCAGACATGGCAGTCGAAACCGGACTCAAATTGCGCACCGCCCCGCAGCTGCTCGCCATGCTGAAGCGGCATCTGCTGCCCGGGAAACATCAAGACACGCGCCCTGTTACTCGTGGCCTGCACGGCATCTGCTACGATTCACCTGAACCCGGACTGCGCGCCAAGGCACAATGAACTTCGCCGGCCAAAAAAATGGAAGCAGTCCACCCGGGACCGATGGCACAGCCCATGCAACCCGCAACTGAGGCCATCGGCACGGTCGAGGAGGTGCACGGCCCGGTGGTGGACATCGTCTGCGACCGCCTGCCGCCGCTGCACCAGGCGCTGTCCTGTGCTTCGGGGCAGGAACACTACACCTTCGAAGTCTACCGCCACCTCGACGAACGCCGCGTGCGCGCCATCGCTCTGCATCCCACCGGCGGGCTGAGGCGCGGCCTGCCGGTATTCGATAGTGGCGGGCCGCTGCGCATCCCGGTTACGCCGGATTGCCTGAACCGTCTGCTCGATGTGTTCGGCGCGCCGCTCGACGGCGGGCCGCCGCTCGCCGCGATGGAGATGCGCAACATCATCGCGCGCCCGGCATCGCTGGCGGAAACGATCCCTGCTGCAGGCATCTTCGAAACCGGCATCAAGGTGATCGACCTGCTGAGCCCGTTCGTCAAGGGCGGCAAGACCGGGTTGTTCGGCGGCGCGGGGGTGGGCAAGACGGTGCTGATCATGGAATTCATGCACGCCATCGTCAGACTGCATCAGGGCGTGTCGGTGTTTGCCGGTGTCGGCGAGCGCATCCGCGAGGGGCATGAGGTATGGCACGAGATGCAGGATGCCGGCGTGATGCCGCACACGCTGATGGTGTTCGGCCAGATGGACGAATCGCCCGGCGTGCGCTTCCGCGTCGGCCTGTCTGCCGTGGCCTATGCGGAATACCTGCGCGATACGCTGGGCAAGGAAGTGCTGCTGCTGATGGACAACGTGTTCCGTTTCGTGCAGGCGGGCAGCGAAATCTCCGGCCTGCTCGGGCGCATGCCGGCCACGGTCGGCTACCAGCCGACGCTGATGAGCGAGGTGGCGGAACTGCAGGAGCGCATCATCTCCACGCGCAGCGGAGACATCACCGCAGTGCAGGCGGTGTACGTGCCGGCGGACGACATGTCCGACCCGGCGGTGAGTACGATCCTGTCGCATCTCGACACGATGGTGATCCTGTCGCGCAGCCAGGCGGCCAAGGGGATTTATCCGGCGGTCGACCCGCTGCTGTCATCGAGCAAGATGATGGATCGCAGCTTCCTCGGCGACCGCCACTACAGTATCGCTGAAGGGGTGCGCGAGCATCTCGCGCGCTACAGGGAGCTCGAGGACATTATCGCGATGCTCGGGCTGGAGGCGCTGTCGGAAAAAGACCAGCGCATCGTGCTGCGCGCGCGCAGGTTGCAGCGTTATTTGACCCAGCCGTTTTACACGGTGACGGCGAATACCGGCATCAAGGGTATCTCGGTAACGCTGGATCAGACGCTGGGCGATTGCGAGGCCTTCCTGCGCGGCGACTACGACGCCGTTCCCGAAGAGCGCTGCTACATGCGCGGCAGCATGCAGGAATGATTCTGGAAAAAACAACCGTCCACAGATTACACAGATTACGCGGGATTAAAAAGCAATTATCGGGATGATCTGAGCAGCTATTCAAATGATGTATCAGTTATAGGCGACGGTTTCGAAATCTGTGTGAATCTGTGTAATCTGTGGATTGAAGTAGGGGCTTGAGGATAATACGAATGAGAACCTTCACCATGCACCTGCAGAGCGCGACTCAATACGAGCGCATCGAGAACGTGGCCAGTTTCGTCGGCGAGGACGAGTCAGGCAGTTTCGGCATCCGCGCCCGCCATGCCCGCATGATGACTGCGCTGACATACGGCCTGGCGCGCTATCAGCTGCAGGACAGCAGTTGGCGTTATCTTGCCTTTCCGCGGGGTATCCTTTATTTTGTAAACAATGCGCTTTATATCAGCACGCGGCGCTTCCTGCACGACGCGGATTACCAGCGCATCAGCAAGGGGTTGCTGGAGCAACTGCTCAAGGAAGAGGAAGAGCTGCGGGTAATCAGGGAAAGCCTGTATCGTCTGGAGCAGGAGATGTTCCGGCGTTTATGGCGGATGGGGCGACACGGAGCCGGAACATGAACGACGAACAGTTGCGCAGGTCGGTGGAGAAACAGGTGAAGCGCATGCAGCGCGCAGAAAAGGAACGTCCCACGCTGCTGGCGCAGTCGGTGTTCATGGGTACGCTGGCGCTGTTGTTCGTGCTGCCGGTGATCGCCGGCGCATACCTCGGCAGCTGGCTGGACGGCATGGCACAGGGTTATTCGATCCGCTGGACGATAGGGCTGATCTTTATCGGATTGATTGTCGGCATCATCAATGTCTATATGTATATCCGGGAGCATGAGTGATTGTAACCCCTATAAATCCATTTTCCGGGCGAATCGCGGCGTCGCGTGCTCGCTCACTCCTCGCCTATCAATCCGATATGTGGCTTCAACATAACCTGAAGGTTAGTTTACGCCGCAACATGCCGCTATGCGGCGTGTTGTCTCGTCGTTTGCTGCGCGGCTCCTTGCGGTGCCCGCGCGACACGGTGGGGCGGAGCCCTCTGGTGCGGGAGCGCGGAGCAGCAGGCCTGCCCGCCCCGGATGCTTCGCATCGCCGTGTCCGGCCTGCCATCCCACAAAATGAATTTCTAGAGGTTCCCTGATGGAAGCGGCAGCCGTCTGGTTTCATATCGGGCCGTTCGCAATCTCCTCCATCGTGGCGACCACCTGGGGGATGATGCTGGCGCTGGCGATGTTCTGCTGGCTCGCCACGCGGCGTTTGACGCTCGATCCCGGCCCGTTGCAGACCATGCTGGAAGGCGCGGTTTCCGCGATCGAGGCGGCGATAGCCGCGGTGCTGCCGGAGCGCGCGCAACTGCTGCTGCCGTTCATCGGCACGCTGTGGATCTACATCGTGATTGCCAATCTGCTCGGCCTGGTGCCGGGGCTCAGTTCGCCGACGGGGAATCTGTCGGTGACCTCCGGTCTCGCGCTGCTGGTGTTCCTGTCGGTACACTGGTTCGGCGTGCGCAGCGAAGGGTTGCGCAGCTATCTCAAACACTATCTCAGCCCCACCCCGATCCTGCTGCCGTTTCATCTGATCAGCGAAGTGACGCGCACCGTTGCGCTGGCGGTGCGTTTGTTCGGTAATATCATGAGCCTGGAAATGGCGGCTTTGCTGGTGTTGCTGGTGGCCGGGCTGCTGGTGCCGGTGCCGCTGCTGATGCTGCATATCGTCGAGGCGGTGGTGCAGGCGTATATTTTCGGCATGCTGGCGCTGATCTATGTGGCGGGTGCGATGCAATCGCAGCAGAATCTTGAACGGAACGAGGAGGGGGATGGCAATGAATGACATGACATGGTTTACGGTACTTTCCACCGTAGGGGCGGCCTTGGCGATTGCGCTGGGCGTGATGTTCCCGGCGCTGGCGATGGGGCGCGCAGTCAGCCAGGCACTGGATGCGCTGGCACGCCAGCCGGAAGCAGAGAAATCGATCACGCGGACTTTATTCATCGGCCTCGCGATGATCGAATCGCTGGCGATTTACGTGCTGGTGATCGTGCTGATCATCCTGTTCCGCAACCCCCTGCTGCAATACCTGATCAAGTAAGCGGGCTGACCGTGGAATTCGACTGGACGACCTTCATTCTCGAGATTATCAACTTCCTGATCCTGGTCTGGATCCTGAAGCGGTTTTTGTATCGCCCGGTGCTCGGGGTGGTTGCCCGACGCCGCGCCGGCATCGAGAAGATGCTGGCCGATGCCAAACGCATCGAAGCCGAAGCGGGCGAACTCAAGCAGCAGAACGAGCGCCGTATCGCGCAATGGGAGGGAGAAAAGGAGGCAGCGCAGGCGCGGCTGCGCGAGGAGCTGGCGGCGGAGCGCGGGCGCTTGATGGCCGCGCTGGAGGCCTCGATCGCCGAGGAGCGCGAACGGCGGCGCGTTCTGGACGAGCGGCGCCAGCATGATTTCCGGCGCGCGCTTGAGGAGCAGGGCATCGCGCAGGGTGCGGCGTTTTCCGCCAGGTTGCTGGCGCGACTCGCCACGCCGGAACTGGAAGCGCGGCTGTACGCGCTGCTGCTGGAGGATTTGCGCAGCCTGCGCGCCGAGGACAGGCGCGCCGTGGCGGATGCCGCCGCTGCGCCCGGATTGGAGCTCAAGATACAGAGCGCATTTGCGCTCGACGAAGGCAGGCGCGACGAACTGGCGCGCACGCTGGCCGAGGTGACGGGACAGATGCTGCCGGTCGAGTACCGCGAGAATCCGGAATTGCTGGCGGGATTCCAGGTGAGCATCGGGCCGTGGATACTGCACGCCAACCTGCGCGACGAATTGAAATTTTTCAGCGGCGCGTTGCGTCATGCCGGGTGAAAAGCTGACGACTATTTACCACGAAGATCACGAAGGGCACGAAGATGGAGTTTGATGTGCTTTCCAACCGGGTGATTGGGCTTGCGATCGAAATGCATCGTGAGCTTGGGCCTGGGTTGCTGGAGTCGACTTATGAAAAATGTCCGGCTCACGAGTTGACGGGGTTCAGTACAGGGCCGCTTATCAATTTCAATACGGGGCTGCTGAAAAATGGCATTAAACGCTTTGTGCTGTAATGCTCGACCCTTCGCGATCTTCGTGGCCTTAATACGGCAGTTGAACCACGAAGGGCACGAAGACCGCGAAGAAAAACAAAAGCTTGTTTTGAGAATGCCAATCACCTTGCGGTTAAGTGTCAAAAGGCATGTAGCCCCTATGAAAAATCTTCGTGACTTCGGTGTTCTTCGTGGTGAAATGCCTTTTTTTATGGTGAATGGTTATGTCGGTCGCTGATTCGCCGCTTGCCGCTCAGGCGCAATGGCTGGCGCAGTATCGTTATGCGCTGCGTTTGTCGGAGCAGGGCACGGTGGTTTCGGTCGGCGACGGCATTGCCTGGATCAGCGGGCTGCCTTCGGCCAGCATGGATGAAATCGTGCAACTCGAAGATGGCAGCAGCGCGCTGGTATTCCACCTGGCGCGCAACCGGATCGGGGCGATCCTGCTGCGCCAGACCGAGCGGCTGACCGCGGGCACGCCGGCCTTCCTGACCGGCAGGCGGCTGAGCATCGGGGTCGGCGACGAATTGCTGGGCAGGGTGATCGATCCGCTCGGCGCTCCGCTCGACGATGGCGGGCAACTCGCGCCCGCGACGCACCGTTTGCTCGACGTTCGCTCGCCGCCCATCATCGCGCGGGATTTTGTGACGCAGCCGCTGTACACCGGCAACAAGATCGTCGACACCTTGATTCCCATCGGCAAAGGCCAGCGCCAGTTGCTTATCGGCGACAACAGCAGCGGCAAGAGCGCGCTTGCGGTCGATACCGTGATCAATCAGCGCGGCAAGAACGTCTATTGCGTGTACGTATTGATCGGGCAGAAACGATCGGCTGTGGTGAATACCATTGAAACCTTGCGCCATTCCGGCGCGCTGGCCTATACCACGATAGTGGCGGCGGAGGCGACTGCCATGCCCGGCCTCAAATATCTGGCACCGTTCGCCGGTTGCACCGTCGCCGAGGCGTGGATGTCCGAAGGGCGGGACACGCTGATTATCTACGACGACCTGACCACCCATGCGCGCAGCTACCGCGAGCTTTCGCTGCTGCTGCGCCGCCCGCCGGGGCGCGAGGCCTATCCCGGCGATATTTTTTACCTGCATGCGCGGCTGCTGGAGCGTTCCACCCGCCTGTCGGCGAAGCAGGGCGGGGGCAGCATGACCGCACTGCCGATCATCGAAACCGAACAGGGCGAGATCGCATCCTACATCCCGACCAACCTGATTTCGATTACCGACGGACAGGTTTATCTGGATCACGATCTGCTTGCGCGCGGTTTCCTGCCGGCGATAGACGTCACCCGCTCGGTTTCGCGCATCGGCGGCAATGCCCAGCATCCCAGCATAAAAAAGGAAGCGGGGCGGATGAAGCTGGACTACCTGCAGTTCCTCGAACTGGAGGTGTTCACCCGTTTCGGCTCGCGGCTGGAGGCCAGCATGGAAGCGCGCATCCGGCGCGGCCAGATGCTGCGCGAAATGCTCAAGCAGGATTTGCTCGCGCCCCTGCCGATCGAGTTCCAGATGGCATGGCTGGTGGCCTACAACGAGGGGCTGTTCGATAACGTCGAGCTGGGGCGGGTGAAGTCGCGCATGGCACTGCTGCAACGGCAGGTGGAACGCGCCGGATTGAGTATAGACGAAGGGCGCGACCAGTGGAAAAGCCTGGTGCACGCGTGGCTGAGCGAAGCGGCGGCTTCAGAGGCCGCTTAAGGCTCAAATTACTCATTTGAACCACGAAGAACTGATAAAACTACTAGCCATTCCACCAGGCGACCAAAAAAACGGTCTCCAAGTGTCTGGTTAACGAAGCGCATGAAGAAAAACAATGTATTACCAAAAAATTGTAGCCACCTTGCCGGTGGGCGTTCAATGTCGTGCAACTCCAGGTGGAATCTTTGTGATCTCCGCGTTCTTCGTGGTGAAGCGGGTTTCAAATGAGCAAACGGCGTGAGGTGAAAGAGCGTCTGGCGACGCTGGACGAAATCGACGGCATCATGGTCGCGATGAAAAACCTGGCCCTGCTGGAAACGCGCAGGCTGGAGTCCTTTCTTGCCACGCAGCGCCGTGCGGTCAACAGCATCGAGGCGGCTGCGCAGGACTTCCTGAGCTTCTATCCGGAAACTGCGGCACATCCAGGCGGCATGCGGCAACTGCTGCTGGTGATCGGTTCCGAGCGCGGCCTGTGCGGCGATTTCAACGAAACGCTGCTGGCGCCGCTCGGCGCCGCCATGCGGCAGGAGGATACGCTGCCGGTGGTGGTGGGGCGCAGGCTGGAGGCCAAGTTGCAGGGTGATCAGCGCATCGCCGCCTTCGTCGAAGGCCCTGGTGTGGTCGAGGAAGTGCCGGCGGCGCTGGTGCGGCTGGCCGGGGTGTTGGGCGAGTTGCAGCAGCAGCGCCCGGAGGAAGCGTGGCGTATCGGCGCGCTGTACCACGACGACGAAAGCGGCGTGGCGCGGCTGCGCCAGTTGCTGCCGCTGGAGGCGCCCGAAGCGAAGCCGGCATACTCGCATCCGCCGCTGCTCAACCTGGAGCCGGCGCAGTTCCTGGCGCAGCTCACCAGCCAGTATCTTTACGCCGTGCTGCACGAGGTGTTTTACGCTTCGCTGATGGCGGAAAACCGCAAGCGGCTGGAGCACATGGACAGCGCCATCCGCCGCCTGGAGAAGGACGAAGCTAAATTGCGGCTGCGCTACAACGCGCTGCGCCAGGAGGAGATTATCGAGGAAATCGAGATCATCATGCTGAGCGTCGAGGCGTTGACGGGCAAGGATGATGATCCTGAAAAACAGCAGTCAGCCGTATAACCAGCGAGCTGGCTGCCAGTTTATCCGGCTGCTGCGCGCCTGCCGGAAAGTATAGTCCTCCAGGCGTTTTGTTTTTGCTCGTACGACATGGAGGCGTTCGCGGGGCTGGTCGACGGCAGGCGCAGGAAATGCAGCGGCCGGTTTACAGGCAGCGGATTTACGTGCCTGTGGAAGCATTGTTCAGCCATCGTGCCGTTGAAAAAGACATGGGTGATGTGCGAATGAGCGTGGAAGAATGACGCGAAGTCGTTAGCGCAGATCGAATCCGCTTCGATATCGGCATCCATGCTGCTGCGCCGCCTGCATGAGGCGAGCACATCCCACACTGCGATACCGGCGGATTTCAGTTTTTTGATGCGCGCTTCGTATGGCAGGAACGGTGCGGCGCCGACCAGTTCGCCCATGATGGTCCAGAAGGCGTTGCGCGGATGCGCATAATATTGCCCGGCCCGCAATGATTCCTTGCCCGGCATGCTGCCGAGGATCAGGATGTGCGCGGTCGGGTTTTCGATAGGCGGGAAGCATTGGATGTGCGGCATAATTTTCAGGATGAATGATTCGAAATATTGTAGGGTGCATTCCATGCACCGTTACCATTGGTGCATAGAATGCACCCTACAAGGCGTTGCTGTTTTGAATTACAGATGCTGCGCGAACCAGTCGGCTGCCTTGCTTGCCGCCTGCTGCAGCGTGCCGGGTTCTTCGAACAAGTGGGTCGCGCCGGGTACCAGGGTAAGCTTCTTCTCGCAGCCCATCAGCGCATAGGCCTGCTGGTTCAACTCGATCACGCCGTAGTCAGCCGCGCCGACGATGAGCAGGGTCGGTGCGGTCACGCCGCTCAGGGCAACCTCTCCGGCCAGGTCGGGGCGTCCGCCGCGCGATACCACGGCGGTGATTTTCGTGCCTGTTTTTGCAGCGGCCAGCAATGCCGCTGCCTGCAATGCCGCCGCCGCGCCGGTGCTGGCGCCGAAATAACCGAGGTGCATGGTTTGTGTGGCCGGGTTGGCCTGCAGCCAGGCCGTGGCGGCCAGCAGGCGGTGGGTGAGCAGCGCGATGTCGAAGCGCGTCTCGTAATCCTGGTCTTCTTCGCGTGTCAGCAGGTCGAACAACAGCGTGCCGATTCCGCGTTGCTGCAGCACCTCGGCGACATAGGTGTTGCGCGGGCTGAAGCGGCTGCTGCCGCTGCCGTGGGCGAACAGCACCACGCCCTTTGCGGATGGCGGCAGGACCAGCTCGCCATCGAGCTGGACCTTGTCGGCTGGTACCGGAATACGCACGGCGCTCATGGCGATCCTCCTGTCACAATTGGCCTCCCATCACGATTGGAATGCGGTGTGCCCCGAATGCCTTGCTGAATTTCTCGAAGTGCCCTGCGATTATTGTATTGCATTCCGGGCAATGGCCGTCGGGGGTGAGGCGGTATTTTTCGATTTCGTACCAGTCGCGCACGATCAGGGCGCTGCCGCATGACGGGCAGTTTGTGGTGTCCCCTTCGCGGTTATGCACGTTGCCGGTATACACATACCGCAGCCCCGCAGCCTGGGCGATTTTTCGCGCCTGTATCAGCTTTTCCAGCGAAGTGGCGGGAACCCCGGTCATCTTGTAGTCGGGGTGGAATGCGCTGAAGTGCAGCGGCACATCCGCGCCGAGCTCCTTGACGATCCATTCGCTCATCGAGTTCAGTTCCTGAGCAGAATCGTTGTAACCGGGGATCAGCAGCGTGGTCAGCTCGACCCAGACGCCGGTTTCCTGCCTGAGGTATTTCAGCGTGTCCAGCACCGGTTGCAGGTGTGCGCCGCAGAGCTTGACGTAGAACTCGTCGGTGAATCCCTTGAGGTCGACGTTGGCGGCATCCATTTTGGCGAAGAACTCGCGGCGCGGCTGC
>MGWZ01000110.1:39715-55021 GCA_001801175.1 Gallionellales bacterium RIFCSPLOWO2_02_FULL_57_47
GTTGGCGGCATCCATTTTGGCGAAGAACTCGCGGCGCGGCTGCTCGTGGATGTAGCCCGCCGTGACCGCAACGGTCTTGATGCCGCGCTCGTGGCAGGCGTCGGCGGTGTCCATCGCATATTCGGCGAAGATAACCGGGTCGTTGTAGGTGAACGCGACGCTCTTGCAGCCATGTTCTGCGGCCGCGCGCGCAATGGCTTCCGGCGTGGCCTGGTCGGCGAGCCTGTCGAAGCTGCGCGACTTGGAAATGTCCCAGTTCTGGCAGAACTTGCACGCGAGGTTGCAGCCCGCCGTGCCAAACGAAAAGATGCTGCTGCCGGGATAGAAATGGTTGAGCGGTTTTTTCTCGATCGGGTCGACGCAGAAACCAGAGGAACGTCCGTAAGTGGTGAGCACCATCGCATCATTGATGCGCCCGCGCACGAAGCAGGCGCCGCGCTGCCCTTCGTGCAGCTTGCAGTCGCGCGGGCACAGGTCGCACTGGATTCTGCCATCATCACGCAGATGCCAGTATCTGGCGGGGTATCGTTCGGCGCTGCTGATCGGTTCGTCCATATCAGCGCTCCTCGCTCCATTTTGTCACGGTATAGCGCGACAGCTTCACGCCTTCTTCCCAGAAATCATCGGGCAGCCCGGCCTTGCGTCTGAGCATCGCGAGAAACTGGCGCGGTTGCGCGAGGTCTTCCCATACCTGCGGCAGAAAGGTGCTGCGGTACGAGCCAAACTCGAACACGATGCCGTCCACATTGGGACGCATTTGCGCCAGCGCATCGGCCTCGTCCCGAACATCCATCGCGGTTGTCGGCGAGAGCAGCGAGATTTCGACCGTGGTGATGTCGAGCTCCTCGACGCTCAACGGCATAAAACGCGGATCGTTCAGGGCGGCGTAAACAGCATTGCTTTTGACATCGGCGAGCAATGGCCGGTGCGCTTCCAGCGTGCCGATGCAGCCGCGCAGTTCGCCGTCTTGCGTGAGGGTAACGAAGCATGCGCCATGCTCGGCCAGCCAAGGCGCGGTTTCATCTGCTGCACGGGGCACGTCCAAGGCGCGCGAAATTGCGGCGCGTGCAATCGGCAGCAGCACGCGGCCATAAGACTCGACCCCTCCACCTGCATTATCAGGGGAACTCCGTCTTTCTCCTCCCCTGACAAGCCTGTCCTGAGCTTGTCGAAGCGGAGGAGGTTGGGAGGGGTTGAAAGTGTCGGAGATGCGATCCTGTTTAGTGTTCATATTCGGTTTCCTCAGTAAAGGCGAGGGCGGCATAGCCCACAACTTGGTCATGAGACCCCGCAGTGTCACCAGAGTTTCGCAGATCGAGCAAATGAGGCGTGAGGTGGTGCTGGCGCGCCGCGACGATCAGGCCGCTGATCGGCGTGCCGCCGCAGGCGTGGTCGTGTTCGATGGGCTGGCGCAGTTTGAGGATGTCTTGCACAGTGTCATGATCCACGCGTTGCGCGATGGCGTAGGGCAGGTAGTGCGACAGGTCGGAGCTGATCACGACCAGCGTTTCCTCGCCGCCCCAAAGTAATTCCAGCACCTCCGCCACTTCTTCGGGCGTCGCCATGCCGACTGCCAGCGGCAGCAGCGTGAAATCCGGCAGCACGCTTTGCAGGAACGGCAGTTGCACTTCCAGCGAATGCTCCAGCACATGCGCCTGCGCGCTGACGGTCACCTGCGGCAGGTGGGCGATGCTGCGCGCCGCTGCCGCATCCAGCATCACCCGCCCGAGCGGCGTGTCGAAGGCCTCCACACCGGGCAGCGCCAAGCCGCGCACCGCGACGCGGTGTGTGGGACCGAGCAACACCACGCGGCGGATACTCGCGGCAAAGGGTTTGAGCGTGGCGTAGGCGGTCGCCGCAATGGGGCCGGAGTAGATGTATCCGGCGTGCGGGACGATCAGGGCTTTGGGAATCAGGTCATGCGGAAGCGCCTGTGACAGCATCTCCTGCACGTCATCAGCAAGCTGCCGGGGATCGGCGGGGTAGAAAAGGCCTGCGACGGCAGGGGTGCGGACGGTAGACATGGCAACCTCCCTTCTTGCGGTCACTAGTATATGAGGGCAGGACGGGCAGAATCAAGTGACGTGATTTAGAGACGTAGCACGGTAGGATGCGGTGAGGCACGAACCGCATCATTGTTGTACAGGTTACGCGAGCGATGCGGTTCGTGCCTCACCGCATCCTACAATCCTAATGTATGAACGGCACAGGATCGTGGTTCATCGCGACCAGCACGATATAGATGAATACCGCCAGAGCGGCCAGCCATGCGGAGAGGCGTACGGTTTTGGTCTTGCCATGCTTCAGCGCAACAGTGCCCAGCCCGATATACAGCAACAGCGCGAAAAACTTGGCCGTAAGCCAGCCATCCACGAGGGGGTATTGCTCGATGATGTAAGCCAGCCCGAGCGCGCTGGCGAGCAGCAGCGTATCCACAATATGCGGCACTATCTTGACCCATTGTTGCCGCATGATGGCTGAGCCATTCAGGCTCCAGATGCCGCGCAGAAAGAACAGCGTAAAACTCAGGGCTGCGCAGGTTACATGGATGTGTTTAAGTATCTGGAAGCTCATGTTGCCAACTGTTCGATGCGTTTAAGGGTGATACGGTAGACCGAGATACCGGTAAAAATGGCGTAACCCAGCAATATTCCCTGCAGCAACAGTCCAAGCGTGACCAGCCATGCCGCGATATCCCACCAGGTTGCCAGCAGCGCAGCAAGCAGCGTGCCGCCATTCAGCCACAAGTGCCACCACATCCAGCGTTCCGGAATGATTTCCTTCATGTTGGGAATGCCGGCTTTTACGGCGCTTGCCCCGCCGCGAAACAGGTGGAACCAGACCAGAAAGGGGATGATTTTGTAAAGCATGCCCTGGATCACGGACATCGAGAAACCCAGCAGGAAAGTCAGCACGGACAGGGTTCTGAGATGATCGCCATATGCCGGCGAGAGCAACGACGCCAGCGAAAATAATGCGGCGGCCAGCAGCGCGAACATGCCCAGCCGGAAGAAGCTCAGTGTGGCATCCGGGACACGGCGGCGGCGCTGGCTTTGCAGTTTGAGCGTGACCACAGCGAAACAGGAGGTCAATAGCCAGAAGATGATTTCCGTAAGGTATCCTGCCCAGTACGGTGCCGGGTCGAACAATAGCGGCATCAGGCTCAACAGCAGGGCGGCAAAAATTGCGGGGGCCAGACTGGCGGTCAGCCATTTCGGATAGTTCGGGGTAAGCTGGAACATCGGCACAACCTGGTAAGACACGCCGATTATCAGCAGCATCACGCCACCGCCCAGTGCCAGGCTGATATGGGCTGCTGCCAGCCTGTCGTAGGGTATGGCCAAACCAACTGCATAACCCCTGGCCAGCAACATGCCTAGCGCAACGGCGCCGGCAAGCGAGAGGATGGACAGCAGGATCGCGGTCCTGGTGGGGTTTTTTGCCGTGGCGCGCGCCAGACTGAACAGGCTGGCGCTGATGAATACCAGAAAGGCCAATCCCAGCAGCACCCAGGATAGATCGAGCAGCGCCGGCCTGCCCAGCACAAAACCGCTGGTCAACAGCAGCGCCCCGGCAATCAGGGGCAGCATTGTGAGCCATGCGACCAGCCGGGATGCGGGTATCTGGCTGCCGATTAATACCGGCACTACTTGCTGGATGGCGCCCAGCATGATCATCGCCATGAATCCCAGCGTGATGCAATGTGTGGCGGCGAGCAACGCGGGTGTATGCGTGTTTGCAAACGGGTTGCCGTCGCCCATAGTCAGCAGCAGCGAGGCCAGCACCAGGAAAACCGGCGCGACGGCAAAGAAGCGCAGCGGTACTCCAATCGGCGGAGCCTGGTCGGGACTGAGCGAGGCTATTTTCATGCGGCTCTGGTGATCAGGATATTAAAGCTGCCGTCCTCAAGCGCATTGGCCTGCCATGTATAGCCGCTGTTACGCAACGCCTCGTAGAGCGGGAAGGGTTCACGGTGGATCAGCACTTGCAGAGTTTCTTCAGCGGGGAGTTTTTGCAGGGTGCGCATGATATTTTCGAAAGGCTCAGGCGGTGGCAGCCCGCGTACGTCTATTTCCTGCATGACGGTCAAACTGCCTGCATACGCTCGAGCAGAGCATCGCGTTCTTGTGCCAGAATTTCGTCAGCGATGGCATAAAGGATGTTCTCTTCCTTGTGATTATGCTGCTGCAACACGATGAGCAGGGTTTCCGAAAGACCGCCATAACTTTTCGCATTTTTTTGCGCTACCGCCTCAGCCATTTGCTTGAGGAGTTCCTTTATCTGGGCGTGTTCCATCAGCATGACGTGCACCGGACCGGCAGGGCCACCGGCAGATTTCAATGCGGGGAAAAGTACTTCCTCTTCCATTTTGAAATGATGTGCCATGTCATCACGAAATTTGTTAAATGCAGTCTCTGCCTTGCTCCAGTTGTTGGCAAGGGCAGCTTCCTCTGCGTGCGCAAACTCATCGTCACAGGCCGTATGGTCGGCGGTCATAAATTCGGTAATGGTTTTCATGTCAGTATTTGTATAATTTGTATAAATAGTGTGGAAAATCGATGTCGCACAAAATGCGCTGTAGATTGGCCGCGCATACCCAGTCAGGATACCCGATCAACTTGGTATGCAATTATCCATTATGGACATGAGTTTCATCAAGAAAATATTAATTGCTGCGGGTGTAGCATCGGATAACAACAGACATGCCGTGAGCTACCAGTGTCAGGTTGTCGGTTTTTGTTGCAGGGACAGGGTACCCGCTGTATAAGTCTCTGGAATCGTGCCTTTTTTCATTACCCTGATAAGTAATCCCGGTATTATTTTATGGTTATTGCCGGTACGAGGGAGAAAAAATAAGTATGTTAAAGCACTTATTTGGCCATGATGGCAAGAAGGATCCCCCCGAGTTGCTGTCCGCTATTGAACGGGCTGTCTCCGGGGTTGAGCCGCTGCTCAGGCAGACAAGCGGCTATCCTGAAAATTACCGCAAGCCCGTTATCAACGCGTGGGAGTATGCTCACAGCCTGGCGGCCAGTGTGCCTGGACCGGTGGTGGTCGACCGGGAGTCCTACGCCAGGGATGCCTTTGTTCATGTGCTGTTTCCATCCATCGATTCCGTCACCGAGGCGTTCTGTTCCAGTCTGGCCTTGCGGGATTCTCTGCGCGAAATTCCCGCCGGTGGCGAGTTATACGCTTTGATGGGTATGCGGCGCTTTGAAAAGTCCATGGTGGGAATGGATCTGTCCGGACAAACGATACAGCGGGATGTGGTTCAAAATGTGGTCTATTTCACCAGCCATACCCTGGAGAATCCTGCGCCCAGCGAGCAACAGGCAAGGAACCTGGTTGCCTCGAGTTTCTTTGATTGTCTGGTGGGCAAGGTGAAAAAGCGGGTGGAGGAGCGCAAACAGGGCAAAAAGTCACAGCAGCTTATGAAAGATTTGCTGATGGCGCGTTTGCGCACGGCGAGTAACATGGACAGACCCGCCCTGGAGGAAGAGTTGGCCAGGATTCTAAGCAGCATGCAGACCACCATCAGCTCACTGGAACTAAGCAATTACACGGCAGACTTTGAAGCCGTGCTGCTCAATCCGGAGCAATATCTTCGCCTGGATCAAAAGCTGATAATTCTGGACAGCATGGGCATCAGGCGCGATAAAGACGGCGCAAGCCGGGGCGAGGCGTTCATGTTCAATGAACTGATCGGTTATGACCGGCGGGACTGGACGGTGACCATGGTGAATTGCAGCAACTTGCATGGCGAATCATTTTCAACAAAGCTGGAAAAGGCGAACCGCAAACTTGCCATCTAGAGTGCAATTTGGCTGTAGTGGCCCTCTTGGTACTGATCCGGCATGCGGTTGAGGTCTTTTTGATTTTCTCCCGCCAGGCAAAAGGTGTAGCATTGCGCCTTCAGGATTTTGTCACCGCAAAGATTTGGTAATGAATAAAAAACGCCCGAAGCACCTCGCCCTGCATCAAATCAAATTGCCGCTTCCCGGTATCGTTTCCATACTCCATCGCATCAGCGGCCTGTTGTTGTTTTTCGCGTTGCCGCTGTTGTTGCTGATGCTGCAATATAGTTTGCGCTCCATCGAAACCTATACTTGGCTGCTGGACGTGCTGGCGCACCCGCTGCCCAAGCTGATTCTGCTCGTTTTGCTGTGGGCTTTCCTGCATCATTTCTGCGCCGGGCTGCGCTATCTGGCGATCGACCTGGATTACGGTGTGAAATTGGCGCAGGCGCGCGCGAGCAGTAAAGCGGTACTGGCGGTGAGCATGATATTGACCGTATGGATGGGAGTAAAGCTATGGTAAACCGCGTGGTCGTCGGTGCGCACTATGGGCTGCGCGATTGGCTGATCCAGCGCATTAGCGCGGTGGTGATGGCGGCGTATAGCCTGACCATGGCTGTTTACCTGTTGATGCTGCCGCGCCTGGATTACGATGTTTGGACGGGGTTGTTCTCCAGCCTGGCGGTGCGCACGTTCACGCTGCTGTTCCTGCTGTGCCTGTTCTTTCACGCGTGGATCGGCATCCGGGACATCGTGATGGATTACGTCAACTCGGCCGGTGTGCGTTTGGTCATACATGTGCTGGTGGTTCTGGTTTCGCTGCTTTATACGATCTGGTCGGTGCAGATATTGTGGGGAATGTAATGTCAGTTGCAAAAAGAACATTTGATGTGGTGGTGGTGGGCGCGGGCGGTTCCGGGATGCGCGCTGCGCTGCAACTGGCGCAAGCTGGGCTGAAAGTGGCGGTGTTGTCCAAGGTGTTCCCGACCCGTTCGCATACCGTCGCGGCGCAGGGCGGTATCGCCGCTTCGCTGGGCAACGTCACCGAGGACAGCTGGCACTGGCACATGTACGACACGGTGAAAGGCTCGGATTATCTGGGCGATCAGGATGCCATCGAATTCATGTGCCGCGCCGCGCCCGAAGTGGTGTATGAGCTGGAGCACTTCGGCATGCCGTTTGACCGTCTCGACAGCGGCAAGATTTACCAGCGGCCGTTCGGCGGGCATATGCAGGATTATGGCAAGACGCCGGTACAGCGCGCCTGTGCGGCGGCCGACCGCACCGGACATGCGTTGCTGCATACGCTTTACCAGCAGAATGTGAAAGCCAACACGCACTTTTTCATCGAGTGGATGGCACTGGACCTGATCCGCGATGCAGACGGCGACGTGCTTGGCGTGACTGCGATGGAAATCGAAACCGGCGAGGTGATGATATTTCAGGCGCGCGCCACGCTGTTCGCCACCGGCGGTGCGGGAAGAATTTTTCAATCCAGCACCAACGCCTACATCAACACCGGCGACGGGCTCGGCATGGCGGCGCGCGCCGGGATTCCGCTGGAAGACATGGAGTTCTTCCAGTTTCATCCCACCGGCGTCTATGGCGCGGGCGTGCTGATCTCCGAAGGGGTGCGCGGCGAGGGCGGTTATCTGGTGAACAAAAACGGCGAGCGTTTCATGCCGAAATATGCGCCCAACGCGAAAGACCTGGCCAGCCGCGACGTGGTGTCCCGCGCGATTACCGTGGAGATCAACGAAGGGCGCGGTTGCGGCCCGAACGGCGATCATATGTTGCTCAAGCTGGACCATCTCGGTGATGACGTGATTCGGCAGCGTCTGCCCGGCATCCGTGAAATCGCGCTGAAATTCGCGCATGTCGATCCTGCCAGGGAGCCGATCCCGGTCGTGCCCACCGCGCACTACATGATGGGTGGTATTCCTACCAACTACCACGGCCAGGTGGTCGCGCCATACAAGACCGGCCCCGATGAAGTGGTGCATGGGCTGTATGCAGTGGGCGAATGCGCTTGCGTGTCGGTGCATGGCGCGAATCGTCTGGGTTGTAATTCCCTGCTGGATTTGCTGGTGTTCGGGCGCGAGGCGGGCAGGCAGATTATCGAAGACCTGAAAAATCATCCGCGCACCAAGCGCTTGCCTGCCGGTTCCGCCGATCATTCGCTGGCGCGGCTGGGACGGCTGGAGTCCCAAACCAGGGGGGAAAGCGTCGCCGAGGTTGGCGATGCGTTGCGCAAGACCATGCAAAAACATTGCGGCGTATTCCGCTTTCCCGGGTTGCTGGCTGAAGGTGTGGAGCAAATCAGGCAGGTCGCCGAACGTGTCGCCAACACGGGCATTCAGGACAAGAGCAAAGTGTTCAACACCGCGCGCATCGAGGCGTTGGAATTGGATAACCTGATCGAAGTCGCGCAGGCAACCATGGTTGCCGCCGCGGCGCGCACGGAAAGCCGCGGCGCCCATGCGCGCGATGATTTCCCGCAGCGCGATGATGTGAACTGGCTCAAGCACAGCCTGTATTTCCGCGAAGGACAAAGGCTCGATTACAAGCCGGTGCGCCTGAAGCCGCTGACCGTGGAATCGTTCCCGCTCAAGGCGCGGGTTTATTAAGCTGGTAGCTCGTAGCTTGTAGCGGGTAGCCACCCCGGGTTTTGCTACAAGCTACCAGCTACAGGCTACAAGCTCAGGAAACAACTATGAAATTCAAAATCTACCGCTACAACCCGGACACCGATACTGCGCCGTACATGCAGGACTACGATCTGGATATTGAAGCGAACGGCAAGATGTTGCTGGATGCCATCCTGTTGTTGAAGGAACAGGACGACAGTTTGTCGGTGCGCAAGTCCTGCCGCGAAGGGGTGTGCGGCTCGGATGCGATGAACATCAACGGGCGCAACGGGCTGGCGTGTACCACACCGCTTGCGTCGCTGAAGGAGCCGGTAGTTTTGCGCCCGCTGCCCGGCCTGCCGGTGATACGCGACCTGATTGTGGATATGACGCAGTTTTTCAAGCAATACCATTCGATCAAGCCCTACCTGATCAACAACGATCCGCCGCCGGAAACCGAGCGGCTGCAATCGCCCGAGCAGCGCGCGCATCTGAATGGCCTGTATGAGTGCATCCTGTGCGGATGCTGCACCACGGCATGCCCTTCGTTCTGGTGGAACCCGGACAAGTTCGTCGGCCCGGCCGGATTGTTGCAGGCGTATCGCTTCATCGCCGACACGCGCGACCAGGCAACCAGCGAACGGCTCGACGATCTGGAAGACCCGTACCGCCTGTTCCGCTGCCATACCATCATGAACTGCGTGGATGTGTGCCCGAAGGAGTTGAACCCGACCGAGGCGATAGGCAATATCAAGGATATGATGGTCAAACGCCTCGTATGAGGAGCGAGGAGCCAGTGAGGATTGAGGATCGAGGAGCGAGGAGCCGGTGAGGATTGAGGATCGAGGAGCGAGGAGCGAGCAAAACGGGGAGGACGGCAAGCTCGATCCACAATCCCCGATCCTCGATCCTGCAATGCTGCAACGGGTGCGCTGGCGTGCGCGGCGCGGTTTGCTGGAGCTGGATATCGTGCTGGGCCGTTTTATCGAAGCGTATTATGCACAGCTTGACGATGCCGGGCGGGAAGCATTTGAAGTGTTGCTGGACATGCCCGACAACCCGCTCTGGGATATGATTGCGGGCAGGCAGGAGGCGGCGCCGGGCGAACAACAGGCGTTGCTGGAAAAGATCAGGGCAGTTTAATAGCCGCATAACATGGTGAGGATACCTTTATGGAAAACAAACGCATTGCGACACTGACTCTGGATGATGGCCGCCGTATCGAATTGCCTGTCCTGTCCGGCACGCTGGGACCGGATGTGATCGACATACGCGCCCTGGGCAAGCTGGGTCTGTTCACCTACGACCCAGCGTTCTTTTCGACCTCGAGCTGCACTTCCAATATCACTTTTATCGATGGCGATGCCGGGCTGTTGTACTACCGTGGCTATCCCATCGAGCAACTGGCTGCCCAATCGGATTTTCTGGAAGTGAGCTATCTGCTGCTGAATGGCGAATTGCCCAACGCCGACCAGTATGCCGCTTTTGCCAAAAGGATGACGCGGCACACCATGGTGCATGAACAACTCGCGCGCTTCTTCAACGGCTTCCGCCGCGATGCGCACCCGATGGCGGTGATGGTGGGTGTGGTGGGCGCGCTGTCGGCCTTCTATCACGACTCGCTGGACATCGAAAATCCTGCGCATCGCGAGCTGTCGGCGATGCGCATGCTGGCGAAAGTGCCGACCATTGCGGCGATGGCGCACAAGTACTACATCGGAGCGCCGTTCATGTACCCGAAGAATAAGTATAGCTATGCGGAAAATTTCATGTACATGATGTTCGCCACCCCGGCCGAGGATTACGAGCCGAATCCGGTACTGGTGCGCGCGCTGGATCGCATCTTCATCCTGCATGCCGACCATGAGCAGAATGCTTCCACCTCGACCGTGCGTCTGGCCGGATCGAGCGGTGCGAATCCCTTCGCCTGCATCGCTTCCGGCATAGCAGCGCTGTGGGGGCCCGCGCACGGCGGGGCGAACGAGGCCACGCTGAAGATGCTGGAAGAGATCGGCGACATATCGCGCGTGAAAGAATACGTGCAGGGCGTGAAGGACAAGAAATACCGCCTGATGGGTTTCGGCCATCGTGTCTACAAGAACATGGACCCGCGCGCTGCGGTGATGCGCCAGACCTGTTATGAGGTGCTGAAGGAACTCAAGCTGGAAAACCACAAGCTGTTCGAGCTGGCGATGGAGCTGGAGCGCGTTGCCCTGAGCGACCCGTATTTCATCGACCACAAACTGTACCCGAACGTGGATTTCTATTCCGGCATCGTGCTGCGCGCGCTGGGCATTCCGGTCAACATGTTCACGGTGATCTTCGCGGTGGCGCGAACCGTGGGCTGGATCTCGCAATGGAACGAAATGATCGCCGATGCGGATCACAAGATCGGGCGTCCGCGCCAGTTGTACCGGGGCGCGACCAGGCGCGATTATATGCCGGTGGAGAAGCGTTGAACGAACCTGTTAATTTCATGCAACAGATGCGGGACAGCTCGCTGCTGTTCGGAACCAACGCGCCCTTTATCGAGGAGTTGTACGAAAACTATCTGGCCGATGCCGGAAGTGTCCCGGATGTTTGGCGTAAATATTTCGATGCGCTGCAACCCGCATCAGGCGGCGCTCACGATGTGGCGCACAGCGCCATCCAGCGTGCCTTTGCGGCCCTGCCGAAAGCGGGTGCCGGTTGCGTGATAACACCGGCAGCAGACCAGGAACGCAAGCAGGTCTACGTGCTGCAGCTCATCAATGCGTATCGTTTTCTCGGTGCGCGCATCGCCGATCTTGACCCGTTGAAACGTTATGCCAAACCGTCGATCGCCGAGCTTGATCCGGCGTACTACGGCTTGGGTGAAACGGATATGGAAACCGCTTTCGCGACGGATTCGCTTGCCGGCGAGCCACGCATGACGCTGCGCGAAATCCTCAACCTGTTGCGCCAGACTTATTGCGGCAGCATCGGCGCGGAATACATGTATATCAGCGATGTGGCGCAGAAACGCTGGATACAGAACCGCCTGGAAAGCGTGCGCGGGCAGGCCGGTCATGACGCCGCGATGCGCCGACGAACCTTGGGGCGGCTGACCGCCGCAGAGACGCTGGAACGCTATCTTCACACCAAGTTCGTCGGGCAAAAGCGTTTCTCGCTGGAAGGCGGCGAGACGCTGATCCCGTTGCTTGATCACCTGCTGCAACGATGCGGAGAACAAGGTGTGCAGGAAGCCGTAATCGGCATGGCGCATCGCGGGAGGTTGAATGTGCTGGTGAATATACTCGGCAAACAGCCGGGCATGTTATTCGCCGAGTTCGAAGGCATACATGCTGACCACCTGAGCTCCGGCGATGTGAAGTACCACCAGGGTTTTTCCGCCACAGTCCCCACAGCGGGAGGAGATATGCATGTCGCGCTGGCGTTCAACCCGTCACACCTGGAAATCGTCAATCCGGTGGTGGAAGGATCGGTGCGTTCCCGCCAGCATCGCCGCAAGGACGTCAGTGGTTCGAAAGTGATTTCAATCCTGTTGCACGGCGACGCGGCATTTGCCGGGCAGGGCGTGGTGATGGAAACGCTGAGCATGTCGCAGACGCGCGGCTACTACACCGGCGGCACGGTGCACATCATCATCAACAACCAGATCGGTTTCACCACGTCCGATTCGCGCGATGTCCGTTCCAGCACCTGGTGCAGCGACGTGGCGAAGATGGTCGATGCGCCGATTTTCCACGTGAATGCGGATGATCCCGATGCGGTATTGCTGGTTACCGAAATCGCGCTGGATTACCGCATGAAGTTCAACAAGGATGTGGTGATCGATCTGGTGTGTTTCCGGAAATTGGGGCACAACGAGCAGGATGAACCCCTGGTCACCCAGCCGTTCATGTATCGCGTTATTCGCCAGCACCCCGGCACGCGTGCCTTGTATGCGCAACGCCTGGCGGAGCAGGGCGTGATCCGGGCCGATGAAGCGGAAGCGATGATCGCGGATTATCACAAGGCAATGGACGAGGGGCGCAATTCCATCCAGCCTGCACTGCCAAAAACGCGCAAGGTGCAACGGGACAGGAATATCGACGACTGGACGCCGTTCCAGCGCGGCACACCGTGGGATGTGCCGGTGAATACCGCCGTGCCGCAGGAGCGTTTGCAGAAACTGGCGTTGCCGCTGACCACCGTACCCGAAAATTTCACGCTACACTCGCGCGTGCAGAAAGTCGTCGATGACCGCATCGCGATGGCTCGCGGTGAGTTGCCGCTGGATTGGGGGATGGCGGAGAACCTCGCCTATGCCTCGCTGTTGACCGAAGGCTATGCGGTGAGACTGAGCGGGCAGGACAGCCAGCGCGGCACGTTTTTTCATCGCCACGCCACCTGGCATGACCAGAATCGCAAGGAGTTGCATGAAGGGGCGTACATGCCGTTGCAGCACCTCGCGCCAGATCAGGCCGATTTCGTTGCGATCAATTCGCTGCTTTCCGAAGAAGCGGTGCTGGGTTTTGAATATGGCTATGCCACCGCCGATCCGAACTCACTGGTGCTGTGGGAAGCGCAGTTCGGCGATTTCGCCAACGGCGCGCAGGTAGTGATCGACCAGTTCATCGCATCCGGCGAAGTGAAGTGGGGCAGGTTGTGCGGCCTGGTGATGCTGCTGCCGCATGGCTACGAAGGGCAGGGAGCGGAGCATTCCTCGGGACGCATCGAACGCTATCTGCAGCTGTGCGCAGATTACAACATCCAGGTGTGCATCCCTTCCACCGCGGCGCAGATGTTCCATTTGCTGCGCCGCCAGATGTTGCGCCTCTATCGCAAGCCGCTGATCGTATTCACCCCCAAAAGCCTGCTGCGCAGCAAGGACGCGGCTTCACCGCTCACGGAATTGACGCAGGGAAAATTCCAGCCAGTGATACCGGATGTGGACATACAGGATGCAGGAGCCAAATTTATTGGGCGATCAACAGCTATCGCGCAGCAAGCTGCGCTCCTACCCGACAAGGTGCGCCGCATCATCGCGTGCAGCGGCAAGATATATTACGAATTGCTGGCCGCGCGGCATGCCAGGGGTATTCAGGATATGGCGATCATCCGCATCGAACAGTTATATCCGTTCCCGCACGATGATTTCACCGCGCAGATCGCCGCGTATCCAAATGCCACGGAGATGATGTGGTGCCAGGAAGAGCCGGGCAACCAGGGCGCGTGGCATCGCATCCAGCATTATCTGCTGCGCCACTTGCGCAAGGGTATGCACCTCGATTATGCGCTGCGTCCTTCATCCGCCGCGCCCGCTGCCGGTTATCCGGCGGTGCACCAGGAACAGCAGAAGGCGGTGATTGCCGCCGCGTTCCGCCCCGATCTCGACATTAAACTCATCACGGGAGCATCCCATGAGCACCATTGAAAGTAATCTGGTTGAAGTCAAAGTCCCTCAGTTATCCGAATCTGTATCCGAAGCGACCTTGTTGACCTGGCACAAAAAAATCGGCGAGGCTGTTGCCGAAGGCGAAAACCTGATCGACATCGAGACCGATAAAGTGGTGCTGGAACTGCCTGCCTCGAAGAGCGGCGTGCTGACCAGAATTCTCAAGGGCGACGGAGAAAAAGTGACCGGCAACGAAGTGATCGCGCAGATCGATACCGAGGCGGCGGCGGCAACAACCCCCTCTCCCTCGAAGGGAGAGGGCGGGGGAGAGGGTGTGAAGCCTCCTCCCGCAGTGTCGCCCTCGGTGCGCAAGCTGGCGCACGAAAAGGAGGTCGATGCCGGCAGTTTGCAGGGCAGCGGCCCCGGCGGCCGAGTTACCAAGGACGACGTGCTGAATGCGATGCAGCAAGTCAAATCAACTCCCTCCCCCTTGCAGGCTGCGGAAGGGCCGCTGCGAAGCAGCGGGGTGCCCACCGGCGTACTCCTTGCTGGTGGAGAGGGCGGGGGTAGAAGCCCAATAACTCCTCCCATTCCTCAACCCATCGCGGGCGGCAGAGCAGAACAGCGCGTACCGATGACGCGCATCCGCCAGCGCATCGCCGAACGCCTGCTGCAATCGCAACAGAACGCCGCGATCCTGACCACCTTCAACGAAGTGAACATGCAGCCGGTGATCGAGCTGCGCAACAAGTACAAGGACGCGTTCGAGAAGAAGCACGGCATCAAGCTCGGTTTCTCCTCGTTCTTCATCAAGGCGGCGGTACTGGCGCTGCAGAAATTCCCGATCGTCAACGCTTCGGTGGACGGCACCGACATCATCTACCACGGCTACTTCGACATCGGCATCGCGATCGGCAGCGAGCGCGGTCTGGTCGTGCCGATCATCCGCGACGCGGACAAGCTTTCCTTCGCCGATATCGAAAAACAGATCGCCGATTTCGCGGCGCGCGCCAAGGTCGGCAAGCTGACGATGGAAGAACTTACCGGCGGCACGTTCTCGATCACCAATGGCGGCGTGTTCGGCTCGATGCTCTCCACCCCGATCATCAACCCGCCGCAGAGCGCGATTCTCGGCATTCATGCGACCAAGGACAGGCCGGTGGCCGAGAACGGGCAGGTGGTGATCCGCCCGATGAATTACCTCGCGGTGTCTTACGACCATCGGATTATCGACGGGCGCGAGGCGGTGCAGTTTTTGGTTACGATTAAGGAGGCACTGGAATATCCGGGGAGGGTGTTGCTGGATCTGTAGGGGCAAAACTATCCCCTCACCCTTGCAGGGGGAGGGCTAGGGTGGGGGTAGAAGTTTTATTTTTTCGCGGAATGACTTGAAGTGCTTGGAAGCGAAAATCAAAACCGTCGGGGGTAGCCCGACAGCTAGTGTTTAATTGCATAAGTTAATAATAGTATTTCGGAGCTGAGCCCCCTTAACTTCACGCTTGCGCCAAACGAACGGCGATGCATT